>DATFMH010000239.1:0-3651 GCA_035267045.1 Balneolales bacterium | reverse complement strand
GTTGACAGAAAGGTTAACTCGTCCGGATTTACTTCCAGATGGAGAGTATTGCACCTAAACCGCAATTTTCCGCAACAATGGACAGGATCAAACCAGGAAGTATCAAAGTCCGCTTTCGGAGTCGACCTTCTGCTCCCGGTTGATGGGTACCAGAAAACGATGCGAACAGTCAAATATGCGATCATGTTTATTTCCTTGACGTTTCTGACATTTTTCATGATTGAACTATTAGGGGAAAAAATCGTTCATCCTGTTCAGTACCTGTTGATTGGTTTTGCGTTGGTAATCTTTTATATCCTTTTGTTGTCGATTTCAGAATATGTGATATTTAAAATCGCTTACCTCATCTCATCGGCAGCCATCGTTTTATTGATTACGGTCTATTCCTACAGTGTGTTATCAGACAAAATCAAAACAGGAATAATATTCGGGGTCTTGAGTATCCTGTACGGATATTTATATGTTTTACTGCAATTACAGGATTATGCATTGCTCTTAGGTAGTTTTGGGTTATTTATTGTCCTGGCATTAGTCATGTACTTAACCAGAAATATAAATTGGTTTGAAATCATGGACATTCAAAGCAGGGATGCCACTGAGACTAAATCGACCTGATAATGAACATATTTTAGATGAATCCTTGTTAATTAATTGAAAGGCATAATATTATGAGAACATGGGCTAAATTAATTCTGTTTATTTTATTTGTGTTTATTAGTGTTCTTAATATTGAAAAGATAGATTCCGTTTCCCATTCCGCCAGCGATACCATAAGACCCTTTATGATCCAAACCGCAGGTTTTATACTTTTGTTTATGATCATTTATTTTGGGGTGATCAAGGCGAAAAGCATATTATCTAAAAAATGATACTATCATACATCACTCTATGTTACCGGCAAATGAATGGATTGTTTACGATATATTCTCCACCTTCCCGTTGCCCGAACGGGACCGGGGATAACACGTTGAGATGGCAGGCACATTCGGATCCCTTGGTAGACAACTTAGCCTTTACCTAAGCCTACCAACATTGTCATTCATCGCCCCGACGGGGAATCCAGATGAGTGATGCTATGGGTACATGCAGATCAAATCGATTGATATGCAATATACCAACCTTTAAAGTCTGAATTTGGATTTACGGGATTCGTGGATTAAAGGATTAAAAGCTCAATCCACTAATTCATAAATCTGAAAAATCCTAATGCTGACAAGTAGAATGCTGATTTGATTTTCAGATGACGATCATTAGTGAAAATGATACGGTTGTAAACATTAACCCACTTTTCCGGATTCGGGCATGACAGATAAAATAGACCAGAGCCGTTTATAATTTTTTTTTATTATAATGCCATAGGAAGATTATGCAATGTTTTGAACGGCAAGTAATCATCAGAAATTGAGAAGAGCTTCCTATTAGTTTGATCAATGTATTCATAAAATTTAAGTGGGGAATTATGAGAAACACCGGTACCCGGATTTTATTCGTTTTTATTTATCTTTTTTTGTTATCTCTTCCTGTTTATGCACAGAAAGAAGATTCCTCGTTAATTACACTCCAGAGAATTTATCACACCCGTGATTTTGCATCCCAAAGATTCGGTCCGGCCCACTGGCTTGACGACGGTTCCGGCTATACTACTTTAGAACCTTCCAAAACATTAAAAGACGGCGTTGACATCATTAAATATAATGCGGCTACCGGAAAACGGTCCGTTCTTATCCCTGCTGAAAAGCTTATTCCGAAAGGACGGAAAGAACCGCTTGGAATTGCAAATTATGAGTGGTCAAAAGACCATAATAAATTATTGATCTTCACGAATACCAAAAAGGTCTGGCGCTATAACACGAGAGGCGATTATTGGGTCCTGAATCTCAAAAAAGGTACCCTTTTAAAATTAGGTGGTGATGCACAACCCTCAACATTAATGTTTGCCACATTCTCGCCCGATGGCTCCAAAGTGGGTTATGTGATGAAACATAATATATATGTTCAGGATTTATCATCCCATAAAATCACCCAGCTAACATTCGACGGTTCACCCACCATGATCAACGGCACTTCGGATTGGGTGTATGAAGAAGAACTCGATATCCGGAACGGGTTCCGGTGGAGTCCTGACAGCAAGCATATTGCCTACTGGCATCTGAATGCAGACAGCGTGGGTGTGTTTTTGTTGATCAATGATACGGATTCGCTCTATTCATTTACAAAACCGATACGATACCCAAAAGTGGGAACAACGAATTCCGCCTGTAAAATTGGTGTAGTAAGTGTAGATGGCGGTAAAACAACCTGGATGAAAGTTCCCGGTAACCCGAGGAATAATTATATCGTCCGGATGTATTGGGTGCCCGACTCGAAACAACTGGTGCTGGAACACATGAACCGTCTTCAAAACCAAAACCAGGTACTACTGTGCAATGCATCAAACGGTGACATTAAAACCGTTTTTGTCGATAAAGATAGAGCGTGGGTGGATGTGAATGATGATTTTCACTGGCTGAAGGATGGTAAACATTTTACCTGGGTGAGTGAACGTGACGGGTGGAGACACGTTTATATAAGTTCAATAGAAGATGGTAAGATGAAACTGGTGACACATGGTAATTTTGATGTCATTAACGTGGAGAGTATTGACCAAAAAGACGGATGGATCTACTTTATAGCTTCGCCTGGTAATGCCACACAAAGATATCTTTACCGTATGCGACTGAATGGTCGCGGTAAACTCCACAGGATTACCCCTGGAAACGAACCGGGCACTCACTCATACCAGGTATCACCCAACTCCAAATGGGCTATTCACACGTATTCATCATTCGATGTTCCGCCTGTTACGGATGTTGTTCATTTGCCAAATCATAAAGTGTATAAAACACTTGTGGCTAATACGAAGCTTAAAGAAACCGTAAACAAACTGAAGAGAAAACCGGTTGAATTTTTTAAGGTTGACATTGGTAACGGGGTAAAGCTCGACGGCTATTGCATTAAACCTTACAACTTTAATCCAAATAAAAAATACCCAGTTTTATTCAATGTTTATGGCGAACCGGCGGCCCAAACCGTTCTTGACCGCTGGATGGGAAATAATTATCTATGGCATGAAATGCTGGCCCAGCAAGGGTATATCATTATGAGCGTGGACAACCGTGGAACACCGGCACCTAAAGGACGGGCCTGGAGAAAAATTGTTTACCGGCAGATAGGTATTCTTGCATCGAAGGATCAATCCAATGCGCTAAAGACCTTGCTGAAATCGCGTCCGTATATGGATCAGAACCGGATTGCGGTTTGGGGATGGAGCGGAGGCGGCTCGATGACGCTGAACCTGCTATTCCGCTATCCTGATCTTTACCAAACGGGAATGGCTATTGCACCAGTGACCAATCAACGGAACTATGATACGATTTACCAGGAACGTTATATGGGCTTACCATCGGGTAATCCGGAAGGCTATAAAAATGGCTCCCCAATAAATTTTGCACAAAATCTGAAGGGAAATTTATTAATTGTGCATGGCTCGGGTGACGATAATGTTCATTATCAGAACACAGAACAATTGGTTAATAAATTGGTATCGCTGGACAAACCTTTTAGAATGATGGTCTACCCGAACAGAACACATGCGATTTATAAAGGCAAAAA
>DATFMH010000238.1:0-76938 GCA_035267045.1 Balneolales bacterium | reverse complement strand
ACGCTTAGGCATTGGACTTGAACTATTAAAAGTCGGTACCAGACTTACTCCATCTTCCGGATGGATGGAATGCCCGTGAAATTTGTTAGGATAGGTGGCACCTGCCAGCTGTACGATGGTGGGCATAATATCTATCTCATGACCGATCTGCCGGCGAATTTGTCCCTGATGCCTGACCCCCTCCGGCCAATGGACGATTAAGGGAGTGGCAATTCCTCCTTCATGGACGAAATGTTTGTATCGTTTAAAAGGGGTATTGGATACTTCTGCCCAGGGTTTCAGGTAGGACAAATAGGTATCGGCCGGTCCCGCCATCTCATCCAGACCTTGCATCACAATTTTTCCATTGCGTAATATCGGAGGATTAATGCTATAATTAATAGCATCTTTGGACAAGGGCTTTAATTTTGTTGTATCCCGGGCATCAGGACGAATTCGTCCCTGCGGGCCTCCAAACCCTATCATTTCGGCATTTCCCCCATTATCCTGTAAAAAGATAATGACGGTATTTTTATAGATCCCTTCTTTTTTAAGTTCTGCCACAATTCGACCAATACCATGATCCATGATCGTGATCATCGCCGCATAGGTTTCCATCCGTCGTTCCATGGCTTTCTTGTGTGTCTCCTTGGCCCAGGTATGCGTCATCAGGGGTGACAAAACCGTATTTTTACTAATTAATCCCAGTTTCTTTTCTTTTTTAAACCGTCGGATACGAAGGGCCTCATATCCCGCATCAAATTTCCCTTTGTATTTGGTTATCTCCGAATCTGGAGCCTGCATCGGCCAGTGAGCCGCGGTATAGGCCATATACATGAAAAAAGGCTTCTTTCCCATCGTTTTATCTTCACTCAGGAACCTTATAGCATTATCCGTGATGGCCTGGGTAAAATAATAGTGTTTGGGATTATAGTCAGGATCATTAAATGCCGAGATTAACGTGTTTCCCCGAACTAACGTGCCCGGATCATAGTAATTCGCTGCTCCTTTAAGGATTCCGTAATACTTATCGAATCCACGCTGCAGGGGCCAGTTATATTTGGGACTGTTTTGCTTTGTATTATTTACATTACATAAATGCCATTTACCTACACCATAGGTGGAATAACCAGCCTGCTTTAATACCTGGGCTATGGTTACGCTGTGGTCATTTAAGCGTCCCCGATAACCGGTTAAATGGTGATCTACAGCGGTCATCCAGCCCAAACCGGCATCATGTGGATATAAACCAGTGTTCAAAGCTGCCCGACTGGGACAACAACGGGCTGTATTATAAAATTGAGAGTATTTCAGTCCCGTTTGTGCCAGGTGATCCAGGTTAGGGGTTTTTATGTCACTTCCATAACTATTCAGATCCGAATAACCCATATCATCGGAGAGTATCAAAATGATATTAGGTCTATTCTTTTTAGAGGAACCCATTTTATATTGAATTCCGGTTTTAGGATTATTTTTGGCCGTATGTCCTTTCCCGGGATTTCGTGCATATACCTTATTCAGAGTAAGAATAAATATTGAGAGTAACAGAACGCATGAGCCTTTTAATTTCTTTTGAATGATTCGATTTAGTTTGAATTCACTTGGATGATACATGACTCATTTAATTAAAATATTAAATATTTAACGATATTATTTTGGACAATGTGCTTCACTTTTTTTATTAACCGGCAAGACAGTTGTTGTTTCTCCTAGTCACCTTAAAAGAAATACCGCATAATATTACGTCTTAATTAGAAACCTCACTGCCGACAACCGTATACTTATAATATGATAACGTTAACGTTTTATTCAAATCAGGACCAATACTTTTCTATTGATCTCATTTATCGCTATTAAGGGTATGTTATCATATATCTCATTGGCTAAATAAACCCTTTCCATTTTACTAACATATTTATGTTTTAAAATTAAAAGTGTTCTGCTAGTATTACATCTTGAGGTCGGCAGAACTCTTTCTCACATCATCTGTTTATGGCATCCGGTAATTGGGGTGCCATACATGTACGCATGTTATGAAGTTCAGCAATTATTTAGCCCAATCTGGTATAGCCTTTCTTTCTTCAGCCTGGAAATGGGGATTTTGTGAAACAGCACGGGCATCAGCCAAACTATACACGGATCCGTCTTCGTGGAACAATCCGTTAAATGTTCCGATTTTTCTCTGGGGGGTTAAATAAGCAGGCTTAAACATCAGAGACCAAAAATGATTTCCAATACCTGACTTATAAACGGTACCGGCCAGACTTGCGAGATCAGGCATCAGCTCTTTCTCGGGAATCTTTTTGCCATTCCAGCCATTGCCACTTTTGCGTAACATTTGCCATTCGGTAATCCACAAAGGACGATCGAGTGCTTTAGCCACTTGCTTAGCCGTATGAAGCTTTCTTTTAAAATCACCTATACTGGTCGGAAAATTGTAATGGTACTCCAGCAAATCAATACCCAGGTCCATGAAATTTCCCCAGTTCTGCATGCCCTGAAGCGATCCGATAGTCAGTGGTATACTGCCTTGTTTCCTTTTAGCGGCTTTGAATAAAAAGCGTGACATGGCAATTCTGTTATCTGCAAAACCGGGTTCATTCATAACTTCAATGGCCACCAGACGTTTATCATTGGCATGTCGTTCCATTACAACATTAACAAATCTTTCAGGTCCATTCCATTTGGAAACATCCCTGCTTATTGCCAGGCTGGGCGACTTGACGGCAACGGCCGTCCTGGGGTTAAGATTTTCCCGGGCAGCTTTCGTATTTTCAACTCCGCAAGAGTCAAATAACGCTAACAGAACTTTTATTCCTTTTTTATCAGCCGCATCGAGCATATGATCCAGTGATTCCATGTGCCGTTTGGGATTTTCCAGCCAGTATTCATAACTCAGCCATATACGTAATGAGTTTAAACCAATACTTTGGGCATAACCGAAATCCCTTTCCGTTTCCTTTTGACTGTAGTTTTTCCATTGCTGCCAGGTATTATATGCTTGTGCAGGTAAATATATGGCACCTTTAGGAGCTGTTATTTGAGGTTTAACAGGTTGATATACTTCTACATCATGCATCTGTTTAGGTGATGCATTTAAAAGTGTAGGTAAACTTGCAATTCCAACTCCCGTGGCACTTAATTTTTTTAAGAAACTTTTTCTATCCATAATTCTTTTCAATTGGTTATATAATGAATACTCAGTTAACAAATGTTCAATTTAAATACAGGACGAGTTCCGTTATTATCCGGTATCTTTTGTAATATCTTATCCATTTTCCTGGTTTTCCCGTGATGTTCATTTATAATATCATTCTTTTACCCGGGATCAATTTTTTGATTATTAAGTTGTGTGTGACGTCTTAATCCAGCATCTGCATTTTCCTGCATTTTTATAGTTTATATTTCAAATCTATTTACTCAGCAAAGATTACTTATTCATTGTGTATATAAACGAGTTGTCGCTTATCGAAACAGATGATTCTATGCAGTTACAGCACTTCTAATCTCTGACATATTTTTAAAAGCAGCATTATTGTCTTCCAGATATTCTTTCGGTGTAATGCCTTTTACCCGCTTAAATTGCCTGTTAAAATTTGATACATTATTAAAACCACTTTTATAACATACCTGAGAAATTTTCAAATCCGTGTTCATCAATAACCTGCAAGCATGAGAAATACGAATTTCATTCACAAATTGTGAAAATGTTTTACGGGTACGGCGTTTAAAAAATCGGGAAAAAGAGGCAATACTATAATTAGCCACATCCGCTACTTCTTTCAATTCAATCCTTTCGGTATAATGATTCATGATATAATTTATGACATCATTCACCCTTTTATTCTCATCATCAATAATGGGAATGACCGTATTAATACTGGAAAGTTGTTTATAATGATTGGATTCGGATAAACTATACAAGATATCCAGCACTTTTATAAAACGTTTGAATCCATAATCATTAAGCAGATATTTGATATGATTACGAACCTTTAGAATTGCAGATGGATAAAACTTTATCCCCAATTTTGATCGTTTTATAAGTCTTTGAATACTGGAAGCATCTACAAGTTTAAAAATTTCCTCAAGAATCTGATTATTCAGATAAACAGAAACAGAACGGCAGCATAATGAAGGATCATTTTTATAATAAGCTTCATCACATTTAAATAGATGGCTTTGATTAGATCCGATCAGAAAGAGGTCACCTTTATTTACCCGGGTAATATTATCACCAATGAATAAACTCCCGGTACCTTCCAATATATATATCAGCTGTACTTCCGGGTGATAGTGTATCTTATCATAAAAATAGGGTGATTTATCATATTGCACGACTACACCCTCTTTGTCCATCTCGGGAATGAGATAATAAATTGAGTAATCCTCCATATTCAGAATTTTTTTTTACATGATGTTCTTATTTCTCAATAACTTCGATTCTACCATTCAACGTCCAGGATCCTTACTCGTTATTACAATCATCCGTAATTACTCAACGACAACTTTCATAATGTTAACGTTATCATTAATTATTATAAATAAATGCCCGTTTTAACTAATTCGTATATGATGTAAATGTTTTCTATTCAATCCTGGTGCACTAAACTTACGGACAGGTTATTTGTAATCGAAAATATTTGTTAACGCTAACCTTGTAATTATTACCAAAATAAAATGAAATAATCAATATAAAAATGATACCAAATAATACGATGAACTCTATAAATCGAAGTTACTATTTATTATTTCATTATGTACTAATTATTTAGCCGCAATATCAGATTTTAAGAATAAGATATGTTTTATTATAAATAAAACCCCGCCAGTGAGGTTACTTATAAAATTATTGGCGGGGTTTTCTTAACCATATGAGATAACGTTGTATTTATATAACTGATACTACATTATTAGAACATAAAACCTACCGATAAGGCTATACCTGAAGCTTTTGCATCTCCATGGGTGAATGTATTTGTCAGGCCATAATTATATCTGATATTCACGAGATATAAATTGTTAATGGTACCTCCAATACCAGCAACTATGCTGAAAGCTGTACTTTGTGCTTTTTGGTTTACGGAATAACCACCTGGTACATTATCCAGCACTTCACCTTGTACACTATGAAATATCATCGCATTAAAAGCCGGTCCGGCAAAAACAGAAGGCTTAAATTCCGATGAGAATAGGGCTTTATCTGAAGTAAATTTAAGCAATACAGGCACTTGAACATAAGTAACCCTGACACTATGGTATGGGAAACCATTAAGCATCAGTTCATAGTTACCACCATCCGAAACAACATTGACTTCCGGTTGAATCGAAAAACTTGTTACGGGTTGATAGTTTAAAAAGACACCTCCGGCCGGAGTGGTGCTGGGGCCACTGCCACTTACATCACTACCCGCTAAATTTGAGACGGATAAACCAATTCTCATTCCACCGGATAGCTTCGATTGTGCTTTACTGTTACTAATATCGTAACCAATCACTAACACTAATATGAATGATATGATCGCAATTTTTTTCATGATTTTACTGGGTTAAGTATGACATATTTAATTTCATCATTGATCAGTCAGGGTGATTGTCATCACCATCCCGGATTTTGTTTCAGATTGGAATTTAAAGTCAATTCTTGTTGAGGAATTGGCCACAGATAATCTCTGTTATTAAAAACGAAGTTAAAGTCCGGGTATACATATTGTTGTACATTTCCGGATTTATCTACATATGTCATTCCATTTACAGGACCATTCATCACATTTTTAGCAATTTTCCACCGTTTAATATCGAAAAACCGCAACCCCTCGAATGCAAGTTCGACTTCCCGCTCATTTCTTACGATCTGTCTCATTTGAGCTTGTGTTTTGGATCCCGTAATGGGTGGCATATTGACATCCTTACGTTGTCGTACTTCATTAATTGCACCATATACAGACTGATCTATTTGATTCAATTCGATTTTAGCTTCAGCATATGTAAGTAATACTTCCGCATATCTTATTTCAATCGTATTGATTCCACTATTATTAGGATCATTCATGTCTTCAGAAGTAACATACTTTTCAATGTTAAAACCGGTTTGTGTTGTACCAAATCCCTTATTGATATCATCAGGACCGCCGAAACCGGGACGCGGATCGTAGATAACACCATTCGGCAGCGTATCTCCATAAACAAACATGGAATAGTGTAATCTCGGATCTCTATTCTGATACGGATGTTTGGGATCAAAACCACTTGTTGGATCTGTTATAGGTTTACCGTTTTTCATTTCAAATGCGTTAACGATATTTGCCGTTGGTACAACTTCCTGGTCAGAACCAACCTGAGGCAGTGAACCAGGTGCTATATAACTGTAAACCCCCTGAGGCTGATCGTTCTGGATAAATTGTTTATCCAGAATGACCCCGCTGTTTCCTTCACCTTTATATGTGAATAAGTTTTTATAGCTGGGATATAAACTATATATACCTAAATCCATAACAGCTTTAGCAGATGCAGCCGCTTCTTTATAACGACCGGCATTAAGCATAGCACGTGCATCTAAAGCTAATGCGGCACCTTTTGTTATCCGTCCTTTATCTGCATTGCTGTATTGTGTAGGCAAGTTCTTAGCCGCTGACTGTAATTCGGTATGTATAAAATCGAATACTTTGGATTGATCGGTTTGTGCAACCGTTGAAGCTGCTTTAGGATCGATAGGCTTAGTGATTAAAGGTACATTTCCGAAAAACTCCGTCAGATACAAATACAGATAAGCCCGCATAAATCTGGCCTGAGCTTTATACTGATTCATTAACTCCGTATCGGTTGTTTGAATCTTGCCGATATTGGTTAATACCTCATTACATGCCCGTATACCTTTATAATTATGATTCCACTGATTCACACCAAAACCGCCATCGGCTGTTTCAATATCATGAGAATACCGCGTTATAATATTAAATCCACCATTCCCGACAGCTATATCGGAAACCGCAGCCAGATTCATTAAATCGACCGGGTTATACAGATAATTATATAAATTATTCACAGCCAATTGAGCATCCTTAGGAGTTTTCCAGTAAATGGCCTCTGATACTCTGTCCTGCGGTACCGTTTGCAAGAAATTATCTTTACAACTCACCCCTGATAAGACCAGGATCGCAATCATCGTTGTTATTTTTAACTTAAAATTCTTCATGGCAGTTTAATTTTTGTATTTTAAAAATTCAGGTTAATGCCCATTGAATAGCTTTTGGTACCCGGATAGTATCCATTCGCATTATTGTTAGCTGGATTTTCCGGTCCTTCTCCAAATTTCAAAGCCTTGGAGAGCGTAATTAAGTTAACACCGCTGACATAGACTCTCAGTCGTTGAATACCAAGTTTATGTACGATATTCGTAGGGAGTGTATATCCTATCTGTGCATTTTGCAGACGTGCATACGCAGCGTTAATCGTCCACCATGAACTTCTTTCATAATTCTTGTGAGAGTTCTTTTGTGGCCTTGGGAAACGGGCATTGGTATTCTTTGGCGTCCAATAATCACCGCCAACTTTAAGAATTAAACCGTTAAACATTCCATCTAGTATCGGTGGTCCATCTAATTGATATTGCATCTTGCCTACCCCCTGAATGAAGAAACTCAGATCAAAACTTTTGTAATAAAAATTACCATTTAAGCCAAAGGTATAGTGTGGAAAGGGATCACCAATCACAGTGCGATCATCAGCAGTAATTTTACCATCACCATTCAGATCGGCATATTTCAAATCGCCAGGGAAGGTGTTATTTTTACCGGCAAAAGTGGGATAATTATCGATTTCCTGCTGGGACTTAAAGTAACCTAATGCTTTATATCCCCAGAATGAGTCGATTGGATATCCGGTTTGGATAACCTGAAAACCACCCGCCTGAAAATATGGACCAGTACCGGCCAAACTTATCACTTTATTATGGTTATTAGCCAAATTGGCGGTCAGGGAATATCTAAAATCACGACTGACTGTATTTTTATGAGTTATCGAAAGTTCCCAACCATCGTTATCAACTTGTCCGGCATTCTGAGGTGCTGGATTCAAACCCACCGTTGCGGGGATAGGCAGGGTTAACAAAATACCTGTCGTACTTTTTTTATAATAGTCGAAAGTTACCCCAAACTTACTATCCAAAAATTCAGCATCCACACCGATATCGGTTTGGGTTGTGGTTTCCCAGGTTAAATCCGGATTGGCAACATCCGTCTTTGCGTAACCGTCAACAAGATTACCACCAAAGTCATAGGTTGTGCCATTCAAACTCGGGTAGAAAGTGTAATTAGCGACGGTGTTATTTCCTGCTTTACCCCAAGAACCTCTTAACTTAAACTCATTCACGTATTTCCGTAAAGGATTCCAGAAGTTTTCGCGAGACAAACGCCATGCAGCTGAAAATGAGGGGAAGAAACCGAATTGATTATTAGAACCGTTGAATTTAGATGATCCGTCATATCTGGCATTAGCCTCAATAATATATTTATCATTATAAGCATAATGAATACGACCAAACATCGACCTTAATCTGGTCTGACTTAAATCACCACCATTACTCCAGTTATTTTGAGAACCTCCGTTTAAAGCCACTACATCATTATTATAAAATTGCTCTCTGTAAGCACTGAAACTGGAATTATCATGACTTATTTGCTCATATCCTGCCAATACATTTATCTGGCTTTTATTTAATGAAACACTGTATTTAAGCAAGTTTCTCCATGTCCAGCGGGTATCCCTGCTACTATAATCATTGGAATTATTATAACCACTATCGAATTGCAATTTTTTAGTGAAATAATCTACTTCCTGATAATTATTGGCGTAGTTTTTATTTGATTGAAGATTAACATGTCCCCCAAATTGCATGATATACGTAAGGTTTTTGGAGAGATTTACATTAGCATTTACAATAGCTACTGCATAATCACTCACATTATTCCGCCAACCGCTCATATCTGCTAACATAACCGGATTGGTATTAACATTACTAAGACCAAATGTTCCATCCGGAAATTGTGGATAAGTAAATTCGGTCCAGTGCCATAAATCGAAATAAACACTGGGAGCTCCAGTCAACTGCATCGGCATCTTATTGATGTTGTTCCGGTAGGTCAGCTTACTGGTGACATCAATATTTTTACTGACTTTAAAATCATTATTGAAGTCTACTTCATATCGCTTACCACTTGAATTATCAAGTATTCCCCCCTCATCATTATAGCTTAATGATAGGAGTGATTGAATATTTTTTGTACCACCCGTAAAACTCAATGTGTGATGCTGTGTTGGTGCATCCTTGAAAAGGACATCCCACATAATACTTTGTGGCGGATACTTATAGATGTCGTTTCCTGTGGCATTAGCCCATTGCTCAATTTGTTGATCAGTATAATGTGCATGACCATTGGGTTGATTTTCAAAACCGACATTCCATAATTGTAAACTTTCCCTGGTTCCCAGAACAGGCGGTTTATTATCAATTCTTTCAATCCCGTAATATCCATCATACGAAACTTGCAATTTACCCTTTTCAGGACTTTTAGTAGTTACCAGGATAACTCCGTTTGCACCCCGGGAACCATAAATTGCTGTTGCTGAAGCACCTTTTAAAATGGATATGGATTTGACATTATCCGGATCCAAATCCGATAAATTTTGCTGAATTCCATCAACAATGACTAAAGGTTGCGTGCTTCCAATGGTATTAATACCACGGATATAAATGGTGAAATTTTTATTTCCCGGTTCAGCACTGTTTTGAACAAGTGTTACACCCGGTGAAATACCCTGAATAGCCTGACGAACATCGGGTACATTACTTTTTTTCACATTTTGCATATTAACATCTGCAACAGAACTGGTCAGACTTGTTTTCTTTTGCTCACCGTATCCCACAACAACAACTTCCTGACCGGATATTGTTTGTGAAACTAATGCTATGTTTATGGTATGTCTCCCATTGATTGGTATTATTTGTGTTTGATATCCAATATATGAGACAACCAAAGTATCATTACTATTGGGAACATCCAGAGAATATTCCCCATTCACATCTGTCGAGGCACCTATAGTAGTACCTTTAACCAAAATGTTTACACCGGGTAAACTACTCTTTGTTTTTTGATCTGTAATTTTACCATTGATATGGAAATTGCTTTGAGCAAAGGTTAGCCCCGGCAAATTCATCATAGTAAATAATACTATAATAAATAACGAGAACCGCTTCCCTATTCTAATCAATGGAACTAATGGATAGTATCTGTTTTTCATAATCATTCCTTCGATTTTTTTATTAATCTACCACAAACATGTCTTAACATTAGTTGATATATAGTCCGATATTTTAGCCTCATGGCATGCTATGATATCGATAACATTATCGAAATTAATTCATTTAGCCTTTTAGAACCTGACTTCATTTTAAACCAGCACATCATACAAATCAATCAGATAACTCTACATTGATAGATTATCATCATAGTTTGATAAAATCGTATAATGGTTTTATTTATACATAAACCTTTTTATATAAAATCTTATCGTTGGGCACGATATACACAAATATGGTTTCATTTGATCATTATATAGTTGCAGGCTTTACCTTTTCTCGTATATATTATTGGTAATAAAGGATCTTATATACTATTGCTGTCATCCCCTGTCCGGAATCATCACTTATAATAAATCGCCACAAACTTAAAAAGCCTTTATAACCGATTATTTATTTGTACAGCTGTTGTATCCCCGGCAACAGTGTTACGATACACATTGAAGGGCATATATAAATCCAGATATACCTAACGGTTTTATTCAATTCTTAAATATTAATGTAATCTTACAAAAGCATTTTGAAGACATCACATTTCAGATGCTTTATTCCAATATATGGTATAATGCTGATGCACTATTTCATAAAAAGGAACCAGTTTCACATCATTGGTTTTACCAACGCCAACCGTTTTAAAATGTAATGGCTTTCCAGGTATTGGCTTCAACCATGTATCGATCGGTTTATTCTGAATAGCCAGGCCCGGTACCGATATAGCTGGTAACTTGAAAAAGTCGTTGGGTTCATTAGCATATGGCTGTGAGACATAATCACCCAAATCACCAGCCAATACTATGGGACCGTCCATGATTGCAATTTTGTTGGCATCATCACTCATTGGCACAACATGTAGTTTCATTGGAAGCGAGATTTCAACTTTATCACCATTATGCCATGTTCGTGACACAGTTACATAACTACTTGGTTTACTGATATGCCTGACCCTTTTCCCGTTTACTTTCACATCATAACCTTCTTCTGCCCAGTAGGGGCGACGTATATGCAACGTCAATTTTTGGGGATGAGACACTGAAAGTGTTAAAGTACTCTTTTGTGATTCAGGGAATTTTGTGTTTTGCTGAACCGTTATCCCTTTCTGTTTCCAGTTCAGTTTAGATGGAATAAACAGATTAACAAATAAACTGTTTTCACCATGCATATAGATAACCTTACCATACTTAGCATGATTCTCCATTCCGGTACACACACAGCACCAAAAGGAATTGAATGGCTGACTGAAGGTTTTGAAAAATCCTGGCTTCATGGATATAAAATAGGTCATCATACCCGTTTGAGGATCCTGTGATGCCAGAATATCATTATAGAGAGCCCGCTCGTAATAATCGGCATACGAAGCATAGGGCTGCCATTGCATAAGATGACGGGTTAATTTTAACATATTAAAGACGTTACATGTTTCACCCGATGATTTAGCAAGGCGATTAGGTAACTGTCCTAATTTCCCAAAATATTCATTTACTCCCATTTCTCCGTTAACGTAAATACGTTTGCCGGTGACATCCCGCCAAAAATTACTGGCCACGGATTCCATTTGTTTATTACCGTCCAGTTCATACTGCTTGGCAGCACCTATTATCTTAGGAATATTTGTATTTACGTGTAATCCCTGTAATGAATCCACTCCCTGTACTAACGGATGAAATACCTTCTTATCATTAAACCTCTTTGCCAGGTTCAAATACTTTCTTTTACCTGTAATTTCATATATATCGGCCATAGCTTCATTCATGCCACCGTACTCACATTGTATCATTTTCTCGAACTGGGCATCACTTAAATGATTAGTAAGATTAACAGCCCAGTCAGCCAATTGAACCAGGACTTCTTTTGCCTGTTTATTATGAGCATACCAATAGGCATCACGTAAACCAATAAATGTTTTGTGAAGATTATACCACGGTACTCCTATGCCGTTTATGTTAAACGATTTAACATGCAGCTCACCATTTTTTATCTGGTTCCATAACTTTTCACCACCCGGAATACCGGCTACGTACCCGTCGCCATTGGCCTGTTGCACAACACCTAATTCATTAACAATATAATCTACCCTGTCCAGAAGCTTTTGATTACCTGTGGCCGCGTACATCATAGAAAGTGCCGACAAATAGCTTCCGAGGGTATGTCCGGAAGTGTTTCGTGCTTCCCAGGCTTTATAAGGTTTTGCTTTGGGTTTTAAACCTGCAGATTTAAAAAATGGGGCGAGTAAGCGGTCGGAATTTAATTCCAACATATATTTCTCATCCAGTTTCATAGCATGCAGGAAGGGGCCATTTAAAATCCGCACATCATCCAAATCAAAGGCCTGTATTTTTACAATTTTCGCCCCCTTCGGTTTCATGGAAACCGCTCTATCAGCATCAATTTTAGTATTATTTGTCAGATAAGAAGGGAATCCCAAAAAGAATAAAAGAAAAATGATAGCAACATCAATCTTTAAAAAGGATTTTCCATTTTGCATCGCCTTATCCCTGATTACATAAAACTTGTTTTTCGAACTATTCATGTTATAGGAATTGAACTGTTGACTGTTAATAATCTTGTTCTTAATTGATTTGATATATTACCGGTGTTGCAACCCAGATAATCATTATTGTGAGCAGGATTCATCTCACCCTGCCTAATCTACTTCGATATAAATTAAACCGGATATGTTAATGAGCAATAAATTACTGCCAATTGATAAATATGATCAATCAAATGATAATATAGTATAGTAATCACCTATCACGAACTTTACAGGTAACCGGATCAAAATGCAGTTATAATGATAAAATAAAATTGGGTATTATGAATTTAAATCAATAGATCCGGTGAGATTTAAACAGGTACCGGCATCAGGTTTTGATGCCGGATAACCATGTTTAGCTAACTCATAAATCTTCTTATTATAATGTTCTCTTGTTGTCTGTTTTAAACTTACCATCTACAACATGCATGGGTACAAGAGCAGCATTACATACTATCCTGGCATCATGATTCAAACTGCCGGGATTACCGAACATAGTAGCCCACCAGTTTCCATCATCATCCTTGATAAAATTGTTATGTCCCCCATCAGTTATGGCTGTGTACCGGTAAGAATATGGACCATAAATATTATCAGCCGTTGCTATCACACAGTCGTAGCTATATTTATTCTGCTGAATTTTTCGTCCTGAGTGGTAGGTATTTCCGGGAGCGTATGTATACGTCCCATCAGGTAACCGAACACTCCATATCGCCTGGACCAAATGATATTTCCCGTTTGCCTTAAAAACACTTATCCCCTCTATATAAGGCTCAGGCTGATATGATTTTTCATTGAATTTTCGAAGAGGTTCGGAGAACCCACTCATATCATCCTTCATACGTGCTATATAATGAGCATGTCCTAGGAAATATACCTTACCGTCATCATCCTCGAACAAATTTCCATCAATTTTCTTAAAAAGGGGCCCTTTTTTATTCCCTTCGATATTCTCATATGGTCCTTCCGGTTTACCTGTTTTACTTCGCAATATGAAAGATCCGCTTCCATGAGGATTATGCGGCACACAGGCGACAATAAAATAATTTTTCTGACTGCTGATATAATGTATAGAGGCCGCCCATAAGGTTCTGTTCTTCTCTTTTCCGGCTATACCGAAGTCCTTTTGCCAGGTTCCATCTTTATCAAAAGTCCACACATATCCCATATTTTCCCAGTTTTTAAGATCTTTAGAGCGCCAGAGCATGATCCCTTTATTAAACTGCCGGGCAGCATGAATATAATTATACCCTTTATCGGCAATAGTGCCGGTTAAATAGTAATAACCATCCGGTGCCTTTTCGACCTGCACATCACGCATCCATCGTTTAAATAATGGATTTACGCTCTTCGGAACCTGGGTACCCGGTGCATGCACATCAACATTCCCATAATTGGAGGGTCGTTTAATAAAAAAATTATTATTCAGAGCATTACCACCAGTTACAATTATTCCGCCGGCTAACATTTTCTGTAAAAATTCTCTTCTATTCATAATCCTACTATTTTGTGATTATTAAACTATTTCCCTGTTTTAAAATGTAGCAACCGTGATATGAACGGTAATTACATTTTCAATTAAAACTCTTAATTATACGTTCCATTTTGAACGGCAAGGAAATCCTGAATCCATGCATAATTAAACTGATTTTGTCCAGTTGAATCAGGTCTGACTGTTCTGTTGGCATAAATACTGTTCAGTATCCAGGGCATGGTATTCGAAGTAAAATCCTTGTTATACGGGTAACTTTGACGCAAACCATACGTAGCTATCGCAAATTTCCGATAAGTCGTAAATAAGTTAAAAGCATCGCTGACATACGTCTTTTTACTTTCAAACCAGTTGCTGTTACTCAAAAAACCCACCCATTCCTTCCGGCTTACCGGATTGTGCAAGGTCTGGTTGATGTACTGATAATTCACCATTGTAGAATCATAGCCGTATTTGCCGGCAAACGATGAAGGAATAGTATTGTTCATGTACGATTGAAAGTATTTCACCATAGAAAATTCAGTAATGATTATTTTTTGATCACTTCTGATCTTGCCGTTTACATAATTCAAAGCCTGGCTCAACTGGTTGAAGCTGCTATGATGAATATGCATATCGATCCCTGCAATCCAGTTCTCACTTTTAGTAAAATTGAGCAGTTGAACCACAGCACTTGTTTGCCATGAATTTTCGTAAAGGTTATTAAAGGCTCCTATAAAAACGGGCTTTACTGATACATGACTCGTTGAATTATTTCCATTTGTACATCCATTATTATCAAGAGCTCCAGTCTCATAAGCTCGAATATATTTAGCTATTTCCTCGTAAAATTGCACAAGAGCCGTACCTTTTTCAGAATTTTTTGCTTCTATGAAAGGCTCATTCCCTACAACTATTATATCTGTCTTCGACCAAACCTTATCCAACAATTTTTTCAGGAAACTCTCATAATTTCTCATAGTAGCACTACTGTTTGAAGGGAAATCTTTATTATGAAAATTCCATTTAATATTTAATATCGTATTGAAGCCATTATCATTCAGTTTCAGATAATTAATGATTTGTGGGTCTGTTTTAAGGGTATCCGGATTACTGTATAATTGAAAGAAATCAATAAATCCTCTTACCCATTTAGTCCTGGTTCTGTGCAAATCATTGATATTGAGATGATCGAACTGTCCGTTATAGTTAACACCCAGACTTTGTTGTCCGTTTGTTAATGAATCTACGATACCAGTCACATTCGTTGTATCAACATTCGCCGAATTACAGTTATTATTGGTATTCCCATTCACATTACTGACCGATTTCTTACAACCGATTAATGCCAATACAGTTATGACACTTACAATAAGGATTCGATTTATAGAACTCATTAACTATCTCTTCTTTAACCTAATGATATATTTATACCGTTATTTGGATTTACTTTCCCGAGATGATCTGCAATTTCATTCTTACTATTGAAGCAGGTGGCATCTTTAAATGTATGATCCCATTTCGATCCGGGTTAACAGATTCTTTTTTTAAGACAAAACTATTCGGGCCCTTCCAGCTTGTTTGCCTTTTAAACGGATTATTATCAATCGGGGTCTGAATAATTACCTGTACCTTACCGTTTTTTAATTTCAAAATATTATCCGAATTCTTATTCTGAAGATTAAAGGCAACCTTGTATGTTTTTTTCAAATTTCGATTTACAGCAAACACAATTACATTTCTTCCTTTTGGGGATATAATGCTTGCCACATCAACATAAGGCACTCCTTTCATCTTATGAATTCGAAGGCCTGTTTTCGGAATGGTAAAAGTTGGGCTGTTGACTTTCACTGGCAGATTGTGCCAAATGATATCGCGATTCATAAATGGTTCGGCATAAAACTTTTCAGTATAGAGTCCGGGGTATAACGGGCGCATATCAACCGGATATGGTCGATAGTATAACGTATTATCTCTCATATAACTGACGATATGGCCCAGCCTGATATAATCATTAAATATTCCAGCCATATACACAGCATGAGCCATTGTAGGATAATCGATTCTTGGCCAACCTTTGTTTACTCTTGCGCTCAGGTTCCATTCTCCCACATTTATCCTGAGATCTTTTATCCCGTATTGAGCCGCTTCTTTTCTTAAGCCATGTAATAATTGCTCATATTCGGTAGGAAAACCAACCATAGCTTCATCATAACCAATTGGATCGGAGTGATTCGTTTTCAACCATTTTAACCTTGCCTTATCGGTTGTGAGTCCCCTCGTATATCGATGGATGTCCACTCCATGTACCAAACTCGCATCATTTTTAAAAAGGATTTTATTCCAAACCGGAGGTACACCCGGTTGCCGGTTTTTATAAGATCCATCTTTATATTCCGTGTAATATGGATCAATACCTGTTGCATCAATTATGATGTCAGGATCGGCCTTTTTCATTGCCTCGTATATTTTTTTATATCTCCCGGCATATTTTTTGGCATCTGTATGTCCGATTTGATAATTACCCCATACTTCGTTTCCTATCTGCCAGTGTTTAACATTCCATGGTTTAGGGTGTCCATACCGGGCCCGTAACCTGCCATATTTGGTTGAAGCATCGCCGTTGACATACTGAACCCAATCGGCAATTTCTTTGGGGGAAATACCTGACCAGGAAGCAACAGTAATAATGGGTTTAATTCCCGCAATTTTACAAAACTCCAGGAATTCATCCGTACCCAGGTAGTTACGCTCAAATCCGCCCCAGTTGCCATTGGGCACAATCGGACGATTTTTCAATGGCCCTACTCCATCTTTCCAATGATATTGGCTGGCAAAATTACCACCCGGCCACCGGATACCTGTTACATCAAATTTTTTCAGAAGCTTGATCGTTGTCGGATTAAACATACCATCAACCGCATCACCACTCATAAGCATTGTCCAGTCAAGGTCCACATGTCCCTTTCCCTTTACCCGGAAAACAAGAGCATACTCTCCGAATGGAGAACCCTGGTACCTGTGGGTACTTAATTTTTTCAGATGAAGCTTTATTTTTTGTCTTTTCCAGCTACGGGATACCGAAACTGTTTTTTGGGCAAGAACACTTCCATATTGATCTGTTAATGCAACATCAAACTGACCATTTATCTTACCTCGTACTGAAAACTTTACAATGTATGATGATGTGCGGTGATCGGGTAAGGCTGTTCTCTGTAATACACCCCCACTCCCATTTTTCACAGATATTCGTTCATATCGTGGCCGTTTAATGCCTGACGGTTTAGGCCGTTCCGCCTGTATTATTTCACTTCCATGATCAAGATCCGGTTCCGGTTTACGCCCATTGATTCCGCCTGGAACCTGTTGATATGATACATGTGGTGAATTAGTCACCGGTTCCCAGGGATAGGCTATACCTTTATATTTTTTTGTATTATTGTAAAGAACTGCTGTCCTGTTACCTGATTTATTCCAGATTTCAAATGAGCCATTGGCAAGATGATCTGCATAAATTCCGGGATAAGCATCGCACCCGTTATACTCAAAAAACTTTGCAAACATATTAGCACTTAATGGCTGTGAGCCAGCCAACGCCGGATTCACCTTGATAAATACATTTACAGGTTCAACACTTTTTTTATTACTCGTATTGGAACAACCCATCAGTCCCAAACCAGCAATTACAATAATTAAGGCGCTTCCTATTACGATACTTTTTCTCATTTTTTTCTCATTTACTAGATATATTAGCCACCATTTTTCATTCAATACCAGCCTTCCAGGTATAGGAATCTTCAGACTTCGATGAATCCTGACCTGTTGAGCTAAACGACATAAATCAGAGGCGAACTTTGTTTACATACCAAAGTTCGCCTCAAGGGTTATTATGATTTTGTCTTAACAAGAGGTTTAGCGCCTCTTAATACCCTGGGTTTTGTTTTAAATTAGGATTTGCGTCTATTGCAGGCTGCGGTATCGGGTATAATACTTGATGGGAATCAGCATGACTGACACCACGATTATGTGCATATTCAATGAATTTTCCCATCCGTATAAGATCTTCTCTCCTTTTACCTTCGTCATAAAACTCCCATCCCCGTTCTAACAGGATATGAGACCGAAGAGCATCTTTGGATGAGAATCCGGACAATTGCAAGTTACTCATACCTGCCCTTGTCCGGACCTGGTTAATCAGATCAATAGATTCTTGATTGGGACCATTTAGTTCATTGAGAGCTTCAGCCCTGGTTAAAAGGATATCGGCATAACGAACAGCGGGTATATCATTTCCATGAAAGTTACCCTGGGCATTCGGATCAGGCCAGTACCGGAATGATCGTGTATCATCCTTGGTATTTAACAGGTTAATCGTATTGCCTTTGGCATTTATATATTCAGTCATGATGGGTTTTATTCGATCATCGTTTGGATCAAATGAATTATAAAATGCATCACGAAGACGATATTGGGAAGCCCAGTTATTCCAATTACTTTGCATCACCAATCCCGTTCTGGGCCATTTTTGGAATCCAGGTGGAAACGTGCCGTTAGCAATAAGATTTGCCTCTTGGCCACCATGACCTTTAGCTGAATATGGAAATACCCAAATCATTTCACGGTTGCCTTCATTCGATACTTTAAGCATATCCATAAAGTTTGGGAACAGATTATAATAGCCCATATTTATAATTTCCTTGGCCATATCTGCTGCCTTTTGCCATTGTTTGGTATTCAAATAAAACTTACATAGCAAACCGCGGGCTGCACCACTGGTCGCCCGCCCATAAGCCGCTTCTTTACCTGGATCCGGAAGAGTCGATATAACCGCTTTATATTCCGATTCAATAAAGCTAAGCATGTCGCTCTCAGAAGCCTTGGGCAAATCCAACTTGTCGTTGTTACTTTTCCGTAATGGCGTCGGGCCAAACATCAAGTGCAAATATTGATAGGATAATGCTCTGACAAAACGTGCTTCTGCAATTAATTCATCGGCATTAGCAATCTTGCTCATCTGGTCTTTATTATCCAGAATAGTATTCGCATCACGAATAGCGCCATAATAATTATTATAATAATTATTTAAGCCACCGGCCGAAGGATCCCAGTTAAAATTAATATAAAGAACAGCTTCCCTGTTTTCACCGCCGTTAGTTTGCCATGATAAATCGGTGCACCATTCACTTAAATCATTCACAAAATATTTCGATATAGCATTGGCATTACCATAAGCAGAAGCTAGCACGGCCGTAACTCCATCTTGTGATGTAAGCAGGTTTCCCGGTGCAATCTGGGAATACGGCTGTTCCTGTAGTATATTCTTGCAACTGCTAAAGAAGAACATCCCAAATCCTCCCCCTGCTAGTAATTTCAAAAATTCACTTCGATTAATAGAACTCATCTTATCACCTTTAATTTATTTTTTATTTAAAATCCTAATTTCAGACCAAGTGTAAATGTTCTGGGAAGCGGATATGTGTTGTAATCGATTCGCGCATTGGCATTGCCATTTGAATTGACAGCCGGATCTATTCCCTGATAATTGGTCAGTGTATAGAGATTTTCACCCGTCAAGGAGATTTCTAAAGAATTAATCACGTTATGCAGGGCTTCTCGTGGCACTGTATAACTGAGTTGTACGGATTTCAGTCTTACATAAGACGCATCCTCAACCGTGTAAGAATTAACCCCTTTTTGTCCCTGGTCTAATGGTGTTACAAATGAAGGATATTTATTAGAAGGATTACTAGGTGTCCATCTGTTTAAGTATGGTTTTGCAATAACATTTCTTCTGAATTGAACCGGAAAATAGGTATCAACCAGGTTGTTGTTCAACATTTTAATCCCCTGTACACCTTCAATAAACACATCGAGTGAGAAGTTTTTGTAAGAGAAGGTATTATCTAATGAGAACGTATATTTGGGGAAAGAACTTCCCAGCGGTACCCTGTCGGCAGCATTAACGGTTCCATCACCATTAACATCCAGATATTTTAAATCTCCGGGATGAACATTGTCTTTAGTTTTAGAGAAGTCATCGCCTTTTTGCCATACCCCGATTACTTTATAGCCATAATAACTACGCAGTGGCAAGCCGACCTGAGTTACAAATATTTGATTCGTAAAGCCAGCACCGCCACTTATAATTTGTGGGATACCACCCAAATTTGTTACTTCATTCTTTAAGGTTGAAACATTCAGATTGGTATTCCACTGCAGATTTCTACTGCTGATATTATAAGAAGTTAAAGACAATTCAAATCCCGAGTTTTTAATACTTCCAATATTTTGAGTTTGAACACCAAAACCCGAAGATTTCGGAACCGGTAAGTTCAACAGCATATTAAATGTCTTTTTTTGGTAATAATCGATACTACCATTAAGCCTGTCATTAAAGAAACCGAAGTCTAAGCCAATATCCGTCTGATTTGTGGTTTCCCATTGTATATTGGGATTAGGCAAACGGGTCGGACTTAAACCGACAGTTGGATTATTATTCCATATGGCATTTGCTCCCGAGCCAAATGTCGTCATTGACAGGAAATTACCGATTTCATCATTACCTGTTTGTCCCCAGCTTGCACGCAATTTCATATTGCTTATGAAATCCACATTTTTCAGGAATTTTTCCTGTTTAAGTTTCCAACCCAGTGCAAATGAAGGGAAGTAACCATACTTATGATTCGAGCCAAATTTGGACGATCCATCCGCTCTGAAAGTTGCCGTTAATAGGTATTTATCATGAAAGGTATAATTCAATCTGCCAATATATGACAATAATCGTGAACCGTATTTACTACTGCCAATACCATAAGTTAATTGATCACCTAAGCCGATATTGTTGGTAGTTGTGGCATCGGATGAGAATCCACTTGCAGATTCGCTCGATCGGTCAGTCAGGAACTTTTGAGTTGTAATACCAGCAAGCACTTTTAAGTCATTTGGACCAAATGACTTATGAAAAGTAGTAGTACCTTCGATCAGATAATTGGATAATTGTCCCTGTAAAATCGTGGCTTCACCACCTGTGGCCCGGCCAATTTTGGTCAGACGATTGATATAGGTATCTCTTCGTTGACTTGTTACATCACCACCCACATTAATTTTAACACTTAAATACGGCAGAATATCATACGTACCATACGCAGTACCAAAATAGCGATAGGTATTCTTATAAGAATTACTACCATGAATGATTGCTAAAGGATTGTCCATGGAAAGTGTGGGATCTACATAATAATTACCATTGGAATCATATACAGGTTTACTGGGGTCCCAGTTTATTGCGGTATACATCGCACCTGCATATTCATTGAGACCATATCCTACAGGTGCAAAATTATTCTTTGAATAGGTTGCACTTAAATTAAATCCAACGTGAAATTTATCATTTAGATCAGAAGTCAGATTTACGCGTCCACCGTATCTCTTAAATCCCGAGGTCTTAATAATCCCATCCTGATTGGTATAATTCAGGGATATGAGATATTGTGTCTTATCATTACCTGCCGAAATGGATAAATTCTGATTTTGGATCAGGGCCTGGTTATTATAGATTTGAGACTGCCAATCGGTGCCCTGACCATTATTGCTTAATGTTCCAACTTTGTCAGCCGGGGATCCCCCGCCTTCGGCGATTATGGCATTTTTTACACTCTTATATTGCTGGGGGGATAAAACATTCATCGTATTGGCAGGACTTTGAAAGCCTGCAGAAGCGTTATAATCAACCTTCATTTTCCCTTTTGTACCATGCTTGGTGGTAATGATGATCACACCATTGGCCCCCCTCGCACCATATATTGCTGTTGCTGAAGCATCTTTCAAAACCTCTATTGATGCAATATCATTCGGATTAAGAGAGCTCAAAGGACTACTTCCCGACCTGGAACCAACAAAACCGGAACCCGTTCCACTAACAGCACTTGAATTATCAATGGGCATTCCATCTATCACATATAATGGGCCTGTTCCAGCGTTAACCGAGCTAGCTCCCCTAATACTGACGGATAAACCGCTTCCAGGTTCTCCGCTGTTTTCAACAATTCTAGCCCCTGCAACCTTACCTTGAAGTAACTGATCTACAGATGTGTGTACACCTTTGTTAAAATCTTTACTTTGAATAGACGTAATGGATCCTGTCAGGTCACTTTTTTTCTGCACTCCATAACCGACGACTACCATTTCCTGTCCTTTTATCGTCCTGGTTTTCAGGGATACATTTATAACTCTTTTGCCGTTAACGGGTATAAATTGGGTTACATATCCGATATACGAATAAACCAGCGTATCATTTCTGCCCACATTGGATAACTGATAATTCCCATTTTTACCGGTAGCAGTTCCATTTGTTGTACCTTTTACAACAATGTTAACCCCCGGTAAAGGTGCTTGAGACTGTGCATCAATTACTTTTCCCTTTATGGCCATACCTGAATTTTGCGCGTACACATTCCCTGAGGGAAGCACTGAAACAAGAATAGCACAAATAAAGCTTACCGTAAGGAATCGAAGTGCACCGTATATAATGTTCTTACATTTAGTTATCATAAAACAAATTGTTAGTAATTATTGATAGTTTTACAGATGTATATTTCTGATTCCTGTATGTATTCACATCAGAATTAGAAGCGCTTTTAAGCTCAATACAGCATTTCAATCATCTCAATCATATCATTGTGATATGTGAATTACTTTATGTTAACGTTATCTTTGAATGGTATTAAAAAAAGCCGATAGTAATGACTTATAACTTAAACACAACCTTTATTCAAAAGTAACTTCTTTGAAAAATTATTGTTAACGTTAACAACACAGCTTCAACTATTTTACCCTTTTTAAATTGAAGAGTCAAATCTTTTTATACTGAGGCATAATTAATAAAATTATCACTCTAAGCTCCTATCAGACAATTACATAGTTTCATTATACGTTATTCCAGTGATGAGAATAATTTTTTAAAAAAACAACTAAATCCATGCATACCTGATTTTTATATACAATATTTATTTGCTTAATCCTGTTTCGCGAAGTGTACAGGTATCATCAGCTGGAAATCGTTAGCTCCTGCTTGTTCGTTATCCCTCCTGATTTGTCGCTTTTGTGATATTTGAACTACACTGGATTGATATGAATATATGATTTCCCACTAATATTAGATGTCCCATATCGTTAAATTATCCTTTGGGAGATTATAATGTCGTAATACCCTTCGATCCATTACGATGGGTAGCCAATATATAATTTAATACCGTATTTATGTGTAGGTTATTGATTGAATCGTGAGGGTTGATTGGGCATTCACTATTTAATGCCCAATCCCCTGAGTAAGATTCATAAAAAGAACGTTATATTACTGTTTATTAAGGTAATTTTGATTTAATACATTTGTATCGCTTTAGAACTTAAAACCCGTTGTTATCATAATGCCACCGCTTTTGATATCACCCTGTTTAAATACATTTGTTAGACCTTTTTCATACCTCAGGTCAATAATATATAAGTTTTTTATAGTAACACCTACACCACCTATTACACTGTAAGCTGTTTGTTTAGGATTTTGATCTATTGAGTATCCCCCGGTTACATCCGGAAGGACCTCTCCATTTAACTGTTTAAATAACATTACATTAAATGCCGGACCTGCAAATATTGAGGGAGAAACCGCCGGTTTTGATCCGTTATTAAACGGCGATAATTTCAAAAGAATAGGAACTTGCAAATAGGTTACCCTGGCTCTCCTGTATGGAAATCCATTGATCATCATGCCGTAATTGGCTCCTTCCGATTTAACATTCAATTCAGGTTGTACGCTAAATACCCGTGAAGGGGAAAAATCAACAAAGAGCCCGCCATTCAGAGCAGTATAAATACCACTACCGCTTACATCCTTTCCTGTAAAATTGAAAATGGAGACACCTCCTTTTATACCACCTGAGACTTGCGATTGCGCTTTCACATTCTGCATATGAAAACAAGTCAAAAAAGTTAAAGTCAATAAACCTATTATCGTACGTTTCATAATTTCTTTCTGTTTATATGTTCGATTATATAAACTGCTGTTATTTGTAGTTACTTGTGATCTGTATTCCGCCATTTAAAAACACTGTAGTTAGAACAAGGCTCCATCATCTCAACAGAGCCCTGTTATCTTGATATATTACCAACCCGGATTCTGGTTCATTTTAGGATCCAGGTCCAACTCTTTCTGAGGTATGGGCCACAGATAATCACGTTTAACGAATTTTCGGTTGAAATCACTGTAAACTACAGTTTGCATATTGCCGGATTTGTCAGTATAGGTCATACCTTTAATCGGACCATTCATTACCTTTTCGGCAATTCCCCATCTTTTGATATCAAAAAAACGGAAGCCTTCGAAGGCTAATTCCACTTCTCTTTCGTGCCGAACGATCTTTCTCATCTCACCCTGCGTTTTGGATGGTTGTATGGAGGGCATATTTACATCCGGACGCTGTCTGACTTTATTTATGGCGTTATAGACTGACTGATCAATATCGTTCATCTCGATCTTAGCCTCGGCATAGGTCAGAAGGACTTCTGCATATCGTATCAGGATAATATTTAATCCACTGTTAGTTGGTGCTTGTATATCCTGTTTCGATACATATTTTTCGATATTAAATCCGGTTTGAGTGGTACCGAAACCTTTCGAGATATCATCAGCCCCTCCAAAACCCGGTCTTGGATCATACACTATACCGGTCGGCAGGGTATCGCCTTTAACGAATATGGAGTAATCTAACCGCGGATCCCTGTTCTGATATGGATGTTTCGGATCAAAACCACTACTTGGATCTGTTATAGGTAAACCACTCTTCATGTGGTAGGCATTGACAATATTAGCTGATGGCACAACTTCCTGGTCGGAACCCACATGTGGAAAGGAACCCGGACCAATATAACCAAGTAATCCCTGTGGCTCGTTATCCTTTATAAATTCTTTATCCAGTATGACTTCACTATTATTTTCTGCCTTATAACTGAACAGATCTTTATAACTGGGATATATACTATAGATTCCCAAATCCATTACAGCTTTTGCCGCTTTTGCCGCTTCCGAATACCTGCCGGCATACAACATCGCCCTGGCTTTCATGGCTAGTGCGGCACCTTTTGTTATTCGCCCCTTATTATCGTTATTATAAGTTATTGGCAAATTACCGGCAGCATCCTGCAACTCACTGCTAATGAAATCCCATACCTTGCTTTTATCTGTTCGTGTCAGTTTTTTAGCATCTTTGACCGATATGGGCTTCTTGATCAACGGCACATTACCGAAAAACTCGATCAGATACGTATACAAATAAGCTCTCATAAACCGGGCCTGAGCCTTGTACTCTGCAAGCTTTTTCTGATCACCATTACTTTGAGGTTTGATATCCTGGACGTGTGTGAGAAACTCATTACATGCCCTGATACCTTTATATGAATGATTCCATATAAAACTGCCGTAACCGCCATCAGCAGTTTCGATATCATGTTCGTAGTGCGTTATCGCATTAAACCCGCCATTACCGGTTGCTATATCCGAGACGGCTGCCCAATTCATTAAATCAACAGGGTTATAGAGGTAGTTATACAGGTTATTTACTGCTAATTTTGCATCATTGGTGGTTTTCCAATAGGTAGCTGTAGACACCCGGTCGTTAGGTACTGTTTGAAGCAAATTATCTTTACAACCAACAGCAACTAAACAAAGTGCCATCGTTATAAGTAATATTGAATATTTCTTAAAATACATGACTGAATAATTTTACTGTTAGAATTTCAGATTTATGCCCATTGTGTAGCTTTTTGTACCGGGATAGTACCCTCCGGCATTTCCAAAAGCCGGATTTTCAGGACTTGTTCCCCATTTTAAGGCATTTGAAATTGTCAGGAGATTCATTCCGCTTACATAAAATCTCAGGTTACTGATTCCTACCCTCTTGGTAATTCTTGAGGGCAAAGTGTAACCCAGCTGCACATTCTTCAACCGAACATAAGCGGCGTTGATATTCCACCATGAACTCTCCTGAAAGTTTTTATGACTGAATTTTTGTGGCCTTGGAAAACGTGCATGCCTGTTATTGGGCGTCCAGTAATCACCTGCAATTTTAAGTATGAAACCCTGAAAAGCTCCTCCGAGTTGTGGTGGTCCACCCTCCTGAGCTGTTAACTGACCAACACCTTGTATGAAGAAACTCAGGTCGAATTCCTTATAATTGACACTGCCATTCAGACCAAATTGATAATGGGGAAACCCATTGCCAATAACCGTTTTATCAGCAGAACTGATCTTTCCGTCTCCATTCAGATCGGCATATTTCAGATCGCCCGGATAAGTATTGTTTTTACCAGCGTACGTTGGATAATTGGCGATCTCCTGCTTGGATTGAAAGAGTCCCAGGATCTTATATCCCCAGAATGAATCCAATGGTACACCCACTTTCTTAACGGTACGTCCCGTATAGGGTCCGGTTCCCGCCAGGCTAATAACCTTATTGTGATTATTTGAAATATTCCCTGATACAGAAAAATTAAGATCTTTATTAACGACATCTTTATAACTCAGTGATAGTTCCCAACCGTTATTATCAACACGACCGGCATTTTGTGGTGCTGGATTCAAACCAACAGTTGCCGGAATCGGAAGAGTCAACAATATTCCGGTTGTTTTTTTCTTATACCAGTCGAATGTGACACCAAAACGGCCATTAAATAGCTGGGCATCAAAACCCAAATCGGTTTGAGTGGTAGTCTCCCATGTCAGGTTTTTATTGGATATGTTCGTTTTAACATAACCATCCACTAAATTCCCGCCGAAATCATAGGTTGTATGATTTAGAGCCGGGAAAAAAGTGTAAAGCCCAACATCATTATTACCGGCCTTACCCCACGATCCCCTTAACTTGAACTCATTAACAATAGATTTGAGCGGTTTCCAAAAGTTTTCTTTGGATACTCTCCAACCTGCTGAAAAAGAAGGGAAAAAACTGTACTGGTTGTTTGATCCGTAAAACTTCGATGAACCATCATAACGGGCATTGGCTTCGATCATATAGGTATTGGCATATGAATAATGGATCCTACCAAAGACTGACCGAAGTCGTCTCTCATTATTGTTACCTCCATTACTCCAGTTATTCTGTGAAGCAGCATTTAAAGCGGTTATCTGATTATTATAAAACTGTTCCCGATAAGCATTCGACCAGTGATAATTGGCTTTGGTCTGTTCATAACCCAGTAAAGCATGAATCTGATTTTTATGAATGGTCAGATCATACTTCAACAGGTTTTTCATATTCCACCTGCTGTCCCGGTTATTGTACACATTTGAATTATTATAACCGTAATCAAAAACCTGGTTACCATTGTAGTAATTTAGTTCCGTAAAATTATTTTTATAGTTTTTATCCGATGCCAAACTAATATGTCCGCCAAATTGGAAGGTATAAGTAAGATTTGGCAGGATATCCACATTGGCTTTTAAATTACCAACTGCATAATCCGTGACATGATGTTGCCATCCGGACATATCGGCAAGCATCAATGGATTCGTTTTTAACCCGCTTAATCCAAACGTACCATTGGGATATTGAGGAGTTGTGAACTCGGTCCAGTGCCATAGTTCAAAATAGATCTGTGGAAAATCATTATTTAATCCGTAAGGCTCTTCATTAATTTTATTCCGGTATAATAAGTTGGCACTTACATTTATATGGTCTGTAACATCGATATTATTATCGAAATTGATACTATACCTTCTTGAATTCGAATTGGGGATGATACCGCCTTCATTATTATAGTTCAGTGACAACCGGGACTGGATATTTCCATTACCGCCATTAAAGGTTAATGAATGATTTTCAACCGGTGCCTGGCGGAATAATACATTCCAGAATGCATTCTGTTCAGGATATTTGAACCTGTTATCTGAATTGACCCATTGATCTATTTGTTGTTGCGTATATTTGGGTTTCCCATTAGGCTGATTCTTGTATTCAGTGTTGATCAGATTTAGAGAGGCTCTTAAACCCAATTGAGGGGGTTTATGTGCTACTGTTTGTATTCCATAATAACCACTATATGATACATGTAATTTACCCTTTTGAGGCTGTTTTGTTGTAACAAGAATTACGCCATTAGCCCCCCTGGAACCATAAATAGAAGTTGCTGCCGCACCTTTTAAAACGGAAATTGATTTGATGTTATCCGGGTTCAAATCAGATAAATTTTGTTCGATTCCGTTTACAAGAATCAAAGGATTTGTATTACCTATCGTGTTTATACCACGTATATTAATTTGCATGTTCTTCGATCCGGGAGCGCCTCCATTTTTTTGGATGGTCACACCAGGAGATACACCTTGTAGTGATTCTCTTACATCGGGTAAATTCTGCTTCTTAACATTTTTCACATTCACATTCGAAACAGAACTGGTCAAGCTGGTTTGCTTTTGCTCACCATAACCGACTACCACCATTTTCTTCCCGTGTATTGTTTTTTGGGATAGCCTCACATTAATAGTTGACCGGTTTTTGACAGGTATGAATTTAGTGACATAACCAATGAAGGAAAAAACAAGAGTGTCCGATGATTGAACGTTATTTAAATTATATCTCCCTTTTTTATTGGTTGATGTTCCATGCATTGTCCCTTTGATTACAATATTTACTCCGGGTAAAGGTGATTTAGTTGCCGAATCAACAACTTTCCCTTTCACTGTATGACCAGAGTTCATGTTTTGGGCATATACCGTTCCAATGAAAAGTGTAATAATAAAAACAGGAGCCCATATTAACTTCGTAATCAGGTTTCGTATCAAACAAAAGAATGAATCCTTTCTTATTAATTTCATAAGTAAGATGATTAGTCATTATGGTTAAGGATTATTACCCGGATACATCCCCGGGAGGGCGGACATGCAAAGCGCTTTTAAAAAAGATGAAACAAGGATAACAGAGATTTATCCTGTGCACAGATTTTCAGACTAAATTAAGGGTATATTCAGAAGCGCCAGATATGTATGGGATTACACACGCCAACCCAAAATAAATTTTATGAAGAGTTTTTTAGAAGTTAATTTCCAAAAGTAATAAGATCTAAAAATACGCATAACTGTAGAGTAACCTTATTTGTTAACGCTAACATGTTATACCATTTAGAGTAAAGGTTATTTATCTTTTTGTCAAGTTGAATCTTTGAACATGTATATATTTTGCTATAAATATATACGCTTTTGTACATGTATCAGGCTCTATTTTATATAAAATAGAGCCTGATGATTTCCTATTGGACAAATGAAAAAAATTCAAAGAGCTTGAAACCAACCACATCTATAGTTGTTTATTTTTCCATTTTCTGATCCAACATTTTCATAAAATAGCCTCCTACTACCGACCGGGCTTGAAAACCAACCTGGCTGGCATCCGTAGTCTGATACCAGTCGGTCATCGGTACGCGGTCTTTGGTCTCGCTGAATGCCTTGAACAGCGGACCAATAAATTTTTCGAATGTCGTTTTATTGCCTGCAAGCGTTGCTGTCCAGTTTATCCAGTCGCTTTTCGTATAAGTAGCACGATTATCCAGCGGCAGCCCATATTTATTCTGCCTGGTGAGATAATAAGCGATTTCCTGCCGTGCAACTTTATCGGGGAATATATTCCAGTTGAAAACCTTATCCCAGACCAGGTTATACTTTTGCGACCAGGAATTTTTCCTGGTGAAGGTCAATTTATAATGATTCCCTTCTTTATCCAGCTTAATCCATTTTTTTGCCATGGCCCGGGCTGTATCCACATATTCTTTTGCTATTTGTTTTTTACCGAGCATACCGGCCATTTTTCCATAACTGGCGATACCCATTATAGCTTTAACGGACAGATTGGCATTGTGCGCTGTTCTTCCCGCAAAATCGTCTGTTGTTAATTGATTTTGGGGGTCCATACCGTACTGTAATAAATAATGGGCCCATTGGGTCAATACCTTCCAGTGGCTTTTGGCATATGATGCATTTCCATCAACCTCGGATATTGCAGCTGACATAATTATCATATTTCCACTCTCCTCAATGGGCATACTTTCCTCACGCTTGCGTCCATTGGCAATGGGATATGTACCTAAATCATGAGGGGAATAAGGCCTAATCCACTTGCCCGATTCACTGTAATAAAAAACCGGGTTCATCAATGCTTTCAGCAGATTTGCATTATAATTAAGCATCACCGGTGAAGTGGGATAAATTACGTCAACCGTACTGATATCACCGTTGCTAAAATTTTCTTTCGTAAAATAATAGGGTTTCCCATCCGGCCCCTGCGCCAGTTTACAAGCTGCCAAAGCCTGACGATAAGCCAGTTCACATAATTTAGCATATCGGGGTCCTCCCGCTTCCGTTGCTTTTCGGGCCATTTCTGAATCAAAATGATCACACTTTGTGATTAAATCGGCATAATCTTTATCCGATTGATTCAACATTTTTAACGCTGTCATACCGGCATCTCTTTTCCACCACGCTTTTAGTTTTTGATGAAAAAACTCAATCGGGTAAAGTTCATCGTACGCCAGGATAATATGTCTTTTAATATTCGTTGTACCAACTCTTCCCATATCATAAGTTAAAGCCAATGTAACAGGATTTTTACCGGCAGCACGCGGCATTTGCTTATCATCGGGAATGGTTAATTGCCCGTTATCGACAAAATTCTTTATGGATTTATTACTTGCATCTATACTGGTGGACAGACCTTCCTTTTTGGGGGCGGCCAGGTAAAAATATCCCCAATCCACACGTACATTATCACCTTTTCGGCCCAGTACATTTTGTGTTTTTGTACCAACGCGCATCACCGAAAGATTCTGATCTTTCTCTCTCCTCCAAACGACTTTCTGATCTTTTGTATTCACTGCCAGGTTACCTGCGGCACTGAAATATAGTTGAACTTTATGTTTTTGACTATCGAGAGAATGTGTCCGAAACGTGACATAATTGGCAGGACGGGAAACAAGATCGGGATTACCCAGTAATTTTGGAGTTGTAAAGGTTACCTGTAAAGCAACATTATCGCAATTGAAATTATAAATTGTTTGAGTAGCCGTTACTTTTACCGATGTTTGTTTATCATCAGGTACCCGTAATTGCGATATTTTTTTCTCAACTAAGCCCGCATCGAGATAGGCCCCACCAGCCGTGTTTACGCAGTGAATTGCCAATACATTTGATCCTTTTTGTAAAGCCTTTTCAACTTTATCATTCATTTTTAATAAAACCGGCGACGACACCCAGCCTATCTTTTTATAAGCCAAAACGCCATTTATATAGACTGTAACGTTATCATCATGATGCAGTTTTAAATAAAGATGATTCAGGTTTGCCCGGGTCAGTTCAAATGTACGGCGTACCCAAATATCGTGTGAGGTCCATTTATTAGGCGCATTTTTGTGATCGCTGAAAGCCCCCTTTGTCTGATTCCAGGATGATGCATTATAATCCGGCTCATACCATTTCTGATTGCCCGGTTGATTAAATGTATAACGCCACCTTCCGTTATCTTTCGATGATAATGGCAAAATAGCATCATATTCCGGTATCGGTTTTCCGAGAAAATACATGGAGTTTCCATCCACCCGTATGATTCCCTGTAAAGACTGGGTTTTACCAGTCCAATGATGGGTTGGACCATTATAGAGCGTATCATTAAAGGACCAGATACTAAAATACGGATCAGATGCTATCAAAGGATATGCCGGCGGTCGAAAATTTTGCTGAGCATAACTATCATTAGTACATAATCCAATCAGGATTATGATTATTAATGCCGAACTATTTTTTTTCATTTCAGTATAATTATAACGTTAAGATATCAATAATTTACAGTTCATAATTTATCCCAATTAGTAATTCCCCTACCGATTTATCAAGATTAAAAATTTGAATCTGAAAATTATGAACCGTCGATTTGGTAAACTGATAATCAATAGCTTGATCAATGGTATCAATTTGATTTCCAAACCCACAACTCCATCAAAAGTATAACTGCTTTTTAATATTGCTATACCACCGGCGGCTTACCTTATACCTATTAAAACCTATGCCCAGAAACTCATATGGATCTAAATACTTATCATTAAGCCGGTCGTAATCATCTAAACCGAAATTATAATATTTTACATTTCCATTTACCATAGCGCCACCAATGGTAGTAACATCACGGTGGTCAGTATATCAAAAAAACTCTGATCTATGTTAATTTGGGCGTCTCGAAAACAATTGGTTCAACAGCTATTTATACTCTTTCCTTGGATCACCACTTTGTATTATGTTAGAAGCACTAATTCAAACATGGGCATTTGCAGTTTTAAACAATCCAATGAAGACTATTGCTGCTTAATTCTTCCACTATATAAAATTTTACATGGAATGGATTTTACCATTATCCAATTAGATAGCATTACATTTTTGTTGATGCAAAAATATATTCGCACATCAGTAAATTCGATAATCGTAAAATCTGAGAAATAATTTTCAAAAAGTTGCTCCACATAATATATTTAAAAAAAACATTAACGATAGCACATGGATAGGTCAATAGACTGCATTGTTTATATATGAGTATCCGATCTCGGATTTCAAATATATATTTACACTTAATTATTTTATAAAACAGTTATATACAATTATCCTTATAATTTTTATTATTATGGCTTTAAAAGCATACCCTATCTTATATAGATTAGCCCTAATATTTTTTTTTAAAAAAATATTTTCTTGACATTTATTTATTGAAGGATGTTATTATCTTAGTACTGTTAACGATAACAATCTTAAAATTTGTTATCGTTACCATTTTTGTTATAATGCTTGTTTTGATATTAAAGCATTACGTATGGAATAGAGTCATATGGAAGGGATTCACAAGCCTTAAATAATGGCAACTATATTTGTGTGTACTTTTATATAATGGCTTGCAATTACTAACATTTAAAGATTCTATATATACAAATCAAATGATTTAATAGAGTCCTACAAATTATTATAATCAATAATTTGAATATGTTACAGAAATATGTTTGTCCTGAATATTCTAAGTAATCAACTTAGAGCGATAAGTTTATAGTATATGAATAAGAATGTAACCATCGAAAGCTATACTCAAAATGGTTGTGATTATGTGAGTATGGAAAACGATTTTTTGAATATTATTTTTTTGCCAGCTATAGGTGGTAAAATGATTGAACTGCATAACAAGAAAACAGGAAGTCAATTTTTACAAGAACCACAATCACCGTACCATCAGGCTGCCTTTGGCGACTCTTTTGATAAGTATGATACCAGTGGTTTTGATGAATGTTTTCCTACTATTGAAGAATCTTATTTTTTCAAAACCGGAAATAACCATAAGCAAGAGACATTTTTGCCGGATCACGGTGAATTGTGGTCACGTCCGTGGAATTATGAAATAAACAAAGATTCTCTTACGCTGTCCATCGATGGGGTTAACCTGGATTATAATTTTAATAAGGAAATATCTATTAATAAAAACCAGATTCATATTTCCTATCAATTATCTAATAAATCAGATTACGGGTACCGGTACCTGTGGTCAGCCCATCCCCTGTTAAATGTTGAACAAGGGAATCAAATACTAATTGGAGAAGAGATAACAGATGTTTTTGTAAATGGTTCTTCAAATGAAAGTATTGGGAAGTATGGAGACATTCTTTCATGGCCGTATCTGGATAACAGCACAAATTATTCCTGTGTTCAAAGCAAACAATTGAATCATGCCATTAAAATCTTTACCAACAAATTACACGAAGGATGCGCTGGCATCTACAAACCCGATACTAATGAATCTATTTTATTCAGCTTCAATACCAGTGAAATACCCTTCCTGGGACTTTGGCTCTGCTATGGCGGTTGGCCTGATCATAACAGTAATAAACATTTGACTGTCGGACTCGAACCCACTAACGGCCGACCCGATTCTCTCCAAAAAGCAGTAGCCAGAAATGAATGTCCGTATCTGGAATCAGGTGCAACAGATACCTGGTCCCTGACTTTGAGTGTTATTAATGGTAAACCTGATTTCCAAAATTGTAGTAACTATATTTTTTGATCAATTAACCCTGAATATAAGGAGTAACTGAATGGGATCTTTTGCTTTAAATTTTGCCGATTGGCTGGTAATTGCTATTTACTTCGGCTTTATCATCGGTATTGGCTTTTATTTGAAAAAATTTACGAAAAGTGAAAATGATTTTTTCCTGGCCGGACGTAAAAACAGTTCGTGGGTTGCGGGTCTCGCTTTTCTATCGGCCAATATGGGAGCTCTCGAATTAATGGGAATGACCGGTGATACTTTTAAATATGGGGTATATGTCGCCCATTTCTATTGGATAGGAGCCGTCCCGGCTATGTTGTTTCTGGCGATATATATGATGCCATTCTATTACAGTAGTAAAATCAAATCTATTCCAGGATACCTGAAGTTACGGTATGATGAGAAGACCAGAGTCCTTAATGCTATCTCTTTCGCAGTCATGACCTTGTTGGTTGCGGGTATTAACTTGTATGCAATGGCTCTGGTTATGCATACATTCCTTGGCTGGAGCTGGCATATCAGTATGTGGGCCTCAGCTATTACAGTTGCTGTTTACGTTACAATGAGCGGCCTGTTATCTGCAATATTTACTGAAATTGTCCAATTTTTTCTCATCTGGTTTGGTTTATTTTTAGTCGTAGTATTAGGTATTGTTGATATCGGAAGTTTTCATCAGATATTTGCCCGCATACCACAATCATATGCAACACTTTGGTCTACATCAGGTAATGCCGCTCATAATGGTATGATGGTAACATGGGGCGGCATCGTTCTTGGCCTGGGATTTGTACTCTCTTTCGGTTACTGGACTACAGATTTTCTGGTTGTACAACGAGCTTTTTCCGCCAGAGATCTGCGTTCGGCACGCATGACTCCCATCATTGCTTCATTTTTTAAAATGGCACTGCCGTTTATCGTTGTACTGGGTGGATTGATTGCATTGGTGCTTTCAAAAGACGCCTCCACCGGATTCCATCTAATGCATACCGGTAGCCATATTAATTATGACTCGGCCTTACCGCTTCTACTTAAGCGGTATTATCCTCATGGATTACTTGGTTTGGGTGTCACTGCCCTGCTCGCTGGTTTCATGGCGGGTCAGGCAGGTAATATAAGTGCCTTTAACACGGTATGGACGTACGATATTTACCAGGCTGTCATAAATAAAGATGCAACGAAAGATCATCTTTTATGGATGGGCAGAGCGGCTACTTTGGTCGGAATCGTAATTAGTGTCGGTACCGCTTATTGGGCTAAAAGCATGCCTACGATTATGGATTATATGCAGGCTATATTTTCCTGGGTGAACGCCCCCCTGTTCGCAACTATGCTGCTTGGTATGTTCCTGGTTTGGATTACCGCAGATGGTGCTTTTTGGGGCCTTTTGGCTGGAATGGGATCTTCTTTCGGAATGTACATCGCTGTTAAATTTGGCTGGATTGCCAGGGATACGATTTCCTTTTCACATGTATCGAGTGATATGGCAGCAAACTTCTGGCGTGCATGGTGGGCCTGGTTAATATGTTTTGGTGTAACTATTATCGTTAGCTTCTTCACACGGAAAAAATCCAGAGAAGAACTGGTAGGCTTAGTTAAAGGCCTGACAAATGAAGTGGATACCAAACCACGTCCCTTTTATAAGACACCTGAATTTGTTGCTATTATTTCCGGTGTTGTATTAATTGCCCTCAATATTTATTTCTGGTAAAATAGGAGTCCTTTCATGGCAGAAGAATCAAATATCTCAACAGAAACAACAAATGATAATACCGAGGAAACTAAAGGTATGAGACCTATATGGTTTTTTGTAGGCCTGATATTATTTTTTACAGGACTGGTTATCGGTATAACAGGCATATATAATGCTTATTATCCTGGCCAAAGCGGTACTGTTTTAGAATATTTGCATCCGGATATCTGGTGGGGTGGCTTTATGTTCCTCTCAGGTGCCGTTTTTATCTGGCTAACTCGTAATTCAACTGTAGAATAAAGTAATAATGAGACAGCAAGACCCTTTATATTTACGTATTCAAGATTATTTTTTAAAAGAGTTTAAAACTGACCCGTTATTCATAAAATCTCCGGGTAGAGTTAATCTTATTGGGGAACACACTGATTATAATAATGGATTTGTTTTACCGGCTGCGATAGATAAATATATATTACTCGGATTAGCTCCAAATAATACCGATACCTGTCGACTTTATGCTGCTAATCTCGATGAATACTTTGAATTTATTGTTAACGCCAACACCATAGCTAAAAGTGAGCAGGGATGGCCCAATTACATTATGGGAGTGGTCGATCAATTATTAAAAAACGACATTGGCTTACAGGGGTTTGATTGCGTTTTTGGTGGTAATATCCCCATCGGGGCAGGTATGTCTTCTTCGGCGGCTATTGAGGGTGGTTTGATTTATGGTTTATCGGAAGTATTCAACCTTAATATCGATAATCTCACAAAAGTCAAACTGGCTCAAAAAGCAGAAAATGATTTTGTTGGTGTGCAATGTGGTATTATGGACCAATTCATAAATATTTTTGGTAAAGAAAATCATGCCCTGAAGCTCGATTGCCGCTCTCTTGATTACGAATATTTTCCCTTTGACAATCATGATTTCCGGATAGTTCTATGTGATAGTAATGTAAAGCACGATCTTGCCACATCTGAATACAATGTCCGGCGTCAACAATGTGAAGAAGGTGTTAAAATATTGCATAGTCACTACCCCGATGTTAACAGTCTTCGCGATGTAGATCTTGAAATGATTGAATCACATAAAACGGAATTCAATCCCGTAATTTTGAAACGTTGCGAATATGTCGTTGAAGAAAACCAGAGGGTTAATGATGCCTGTCAGGATTTGATAAATGGGGATTTTATTTCGTTTGGACAACGCATGTTTGACTCACATGACGGTTTGAAAAATAAGTATGAAGTAAGCTGCAATGAACTTGATATCCTTGTTGATATTGCCAAAGAAATAGAAGGCGTTTACGGTTCCCGTATGATGGGTGGTGGTTTTGGTGGTTGCACAATTAATATAGTCCAAAAAGATAAAGTGGAAGATTTTGCACAGAAGATACAAAAATCATACACTGAACAGACCGGCAATAACATAAAGATCTATCGTACAAAGATAGAAAACGGCGTCTCAACTGTATATCAAAGCGAGATATCAAAATGAGTGATTTTAACTTTGAAGATCATCCACACAGAAGATATAACTTATTAACCGGAGAATGGATTCAGGTTTCACCACACCGTGCCAAACGTCCCTGGCAGGGACATGAAGAGTCTACTCCTGATGAAAAGAAACCGAAATATGATCCGGGATGTTACCTTTGTCCTGGTAATAAGCGTGCCGATGGTGATATAAATCCTGATTATCCTGAAACTTTTGTGTTTACCAACGATTTCAGTGCCCTAAAAATGAATACTCCGGAAGCTGATATAAATAATGATGATCTGATTATTGCCGAAGGAGAACAGGGGATTTGCCGGGTTATTTGCTTCTCCCCACGTCACGATCTTACGCTGCCTGAAATGTCGACGGAGACTATCCGGAACGTTGTAGACCTTTGGACGGAGGAATATAAAGTACTTGGGAGTCACGATAACATAAATTATGTTCAAATCTTCGAAAATAAAGGGACCATCATGGGATGCAGTAACCCGCATCCACACGGACAAATTTGGGCCCAGCACACGATTCCTGATGAACCTTCAAAGGAGCAATATCAATTCACTGAATATGTGAATAAGCATCAAAGTTGCCTGTTATGTGATTACTTAAAAAAGGAAAATGAATTACAGGAACGTATTGTCATCGAAAATGACGATTTCGTTGTTCTAGTTCCCTTCTGGGCCGTTTGGCCTTATGAAACATTACTCATGAGCAAACGGCATTTGGGCGATTTCACCGAACTCACGGATTCCGAGAAAACCTCCCTGGCTGATATCATTCGCAGATTAACCATTCGTTACGACAATATTTTCAATATATCATTTCCTTATTCAGCCGGTTTTCACCCGGCTCCAACGGATGGTAGCCATCACCCGGAATGGCATTTTCATATGCATTTCTATCCCCCGTTACTACGTTCAGCTTCGGTTAAAAAATTTATGGTCGGATATGAGATGCTTGCCAACCCGCAACGGGATATTACCGCCGAACTTAGTGCGGAGAAACTGAGGAACCTTCCCGAAGTTCATTACAAGAAGAAGATTGTATAAGACTTTTACAATTAGCAATGAGTAATTTGCAAAAGGCAAAAGGCAGAAGGCAGAAATTAAAACTATTGTTTCCGTACTCTGGAACGAACAGCCGAACAATCTGTAACCAATCATCTTACCAAATTTTATTTAATAACAAATAATTGCCCTGGCCTTTAGGCCAGTGGTTAGAAAATACAGCATTTATTGTCAGGGCTTTAGTCCTTTTTAAAATTTTGTCAATTCGATTAATCCCCGGCCTGAAGGTACGGGGCAATGAATATTGGCAACCAACACATTGTTTACTGTAACTGCTTACTGATCACTGATCTATTCTCCGGGTTACACCCGAAGCTATTCAAATTTATATCTCATCACAGGGTTCTGACCTGTGGTTTCAAGTTTGAGGCAGAGCCTCATTCTCTGCGTGAAGGGGCAGAGCCCCATCACGAGATAAAAAGGCAGAACCCAAAGGGTTCATTTTGAAGTTCCTTCCCTGGGGGAGATGAAAGTGGGGTCCGTAATCAAGGGCAAGTGCGCTAATTTGGCTTTTTTCACCTGCCATTGATAACACGTATGGCAATGCTACAGAAGGGGATCACCGCGGCCATTCGGCCTCGTGATGACAGCCAGACCGTTTTTGTTGATGTTTAATTATCTGGCATTTGGATTTTTTCCCGGGTCTGTTTTTCCGTATTCCGGTCTCCGGTTTCCATTTTCCTTCTTTTATCCGCTCAATCTGCGTTCATCCGCGTTCTATTTCCCAGCCGTATCCTAAAAAAATAGGGAACAGATTTTTCATGTCTGTTCCCTAAGATAGAGTTGACTGACCTTAGTGATGAGTCACTCTATATGTGTGAGGATAGATGGAAATCATTCATTAAAAAATCTCCATACTTACTAAACTGAATAAATCCAATTATGACGGTCTTCAACCTCACCGTATTGAATACCGGTTAATTCATTGTATAGACGTTGTGCAAACGGACCGATTTGATTTTCATCAAGTATTATCTCACTGCCATTATGATTAATACGTCCCACAGGGGATATAACTGCTGCAGTACCGGTACCAAACGCCTCCTGTAACGATCCCTTTCCAGAGGCTTCGAACAATTCATCGATAGTAATATGTCTCTCATCCACATCTACATCCCATTCAAGGGCTAACTGTATAACAGAATCTCTCGTTATACCACCTAAAATAGTTCCTTCCAGAGGAGGTGTTATCAGCCGGTCATCTATTTTAAAAAAGATGTTCATCGTACCGACTTCCTCAATATATTTATGTTCTTTTGCATCAAGCCATAAAACCTGAGTGAATCCTTTCTCTTTTGCTTTTTTTGCAGGCAACAAACTGGCGGCATAGTTACCGGCCGTTTTAACATTACCTGCCCCGCCCTGTGCCGAGCGAACATAATGACTCGATGTCATCAATCTCACCGGGTTGATTCCTTCCTTATAATAGGCACCTACCGGGGAAGTCATGATCAAGAAACGGTACGTTTCAGCTTCGGAAACCGAAATATGGGTATCCGTTCCGAAAACAAGCGGACGAATATAAAGGGCATTCCCCTTTTTCTCCGGAACCCAGTCCCGATCCAGTTTTACGAGGGTTTGCAAAGCCTCCATGAAAAGATCCTGGTCGATTTCGGGAATACACAAACGCCGGCAGGATTTATTTAACCGCTCATGATGTTTCTCCGGTCTGAAAATATTTATCGTCCCGTCATCTGTTCGGAATGCTTTCATCCCTTCAAAAATCGACTGACCGTAATGAAGTGCTGTTAGTGATGGCATGAACTCTAACTTGTCAAATGGAACAATCGCCGGATTTTGCCATTGCCCATCTTTGTATTCCATGCTGAACATGTGGTCCGCGAATAATCGTCCGAAACCGGGGTTGTTAAGATCAACACCCGGCAACCGACTGTGTTCAACAGGATTCACATTAATTACATCCGTTTGAATATCTGAAGTTACGTTCGCAGGCATCTCAGTCTTGCTCCTGTAATTTGTTAGCATTCTCTTTAATTAATCCGGTAATGGTATCCCCGACTTCAACGGTATTCAAAGCTTCTTCATCCATCCCGGCTATACCAGCTGTTCGGAAGCCCTTATTCAAAAATTCTTCGATTGCTTCTTCAATGATTTTCGCTGCGGGATTCATATTGAGCGAATAGCGGAATAACAGGGCAACCGAAGCTATGGCTGCTATCGGGTTGGCTTTACCCGAGCCGGCTATATCCGGTGCCGAGCCATGTACAGGTTCGTATAAGCCCGGACCATTACCGATACTTGCGGATGGTAACATACCTATTGATCCGGTCAACATGGATGCTTCATCACTCAGGATATCACCAAACATATTTCCGGTAACGATGACATCAAACTGACCGGGATTTCTCACCAGCTGCATAGCACAATTATCCACGAGCATATGACTCAATTCTATATCCGGGTAGTTTTTCGCCACATTGATCACCGTTTTTCGCCACAATCTTGAGGTATCCAGCACATTGGATTTATCTACGGAGCAAACGTTACCATTTCTTTTACCCGCAGCCTCAAAAGCAGCCACAGCAATACGTTCAATCTCCGAAGTCCGGTAATCCATCGTATCCACGGCGTGTTCTTCCTCACCCTCCGTTTTGATAAAACGAGGCTTGCCAAAGTAAATGCCACCGGTCAATTCCCTGACTACCAACAGATCAACCTTTTCAATAACTTCTTTCTTTAATGTGGATGAATCACAAAGAGGTTCGTAGACTTTAACGGGTCGAAGATTGGTATATAATCCAAGGACATTGCGAATACCCAATAAACCAGCTTCCGGTCGTTTATCCTTGGGTTGATTATCCCATTTGGATCCTCCGACAGCGCCTAATAAAACGGCATCGGATTTCTTCGCTGATTCTATCAATTCTTCACTTATGGGCTCCCCCCAGGCGTCGATGGCTGCTCCACCAAATGGGAACTCCTGGCATTCGAACGTCACATTAAATAGTTCTCCGGCAGTGTGAAGTACTCTTAAAGCCTGATCCGTAACTTCCGGACCGATGCCGTCGCCAGGTAGTACAGTAATTTGCTTTACAATCTTTTCACTCATCTTCAGCTTGCTACCTTTTCATTTTTGGGGACCATTCCCATTTTGCGGGCATATTCAAAAATTCCGCCGGCTTGAACAATATCCTCTACACTTCCCAAAGCTTTTAATTTATAAGTTTTGTTCTGAGTAATATTTTTAAGCACATTTTCATTTTTATGGATTTCCAGTTCATCATTGGTATGAACTTCCTTACTCAGATCCTCAAGACTTTCATAAGGAATTACAAATCCACCGTCTACTGAGTTTCGGTAGAAAATACGCGCATAACTTGGTGAAACGATCGCTTGAATACCGGCTATTTGAAGAGCAGCAGGTGCATGCTCTCTTGAGGAACCGCAACCAAAATTAGGTCCGCCGACAATGATCTTGAATTCACTTTCAAAAGCGTCATCTTCTACCAAAGGGATATTCCCCTGAGGCAATCCTGATTCTTCCGAAGGAGTCCCTGATAATGCATAACGCCCATAAAATTTACGCTCTTCCGGATCATTTAAACTATAAACCAAATGTTGTGCCGGAATAATCTGATCGGTATCGATATTCTTCCCTAAAACAAAAGCTTTACCTTTAAGTATATCTTGTGACATGCTATTTACTATTTTTTAATTGATAAATTGACGTGGATCTGTAATTTTTCCTGTCACTGCGGATGCAGCCACGGTATATGGAGATGCCAGATATACTTCCGAATCTTTCGATCCCATCCGGCCGGGAAAATTACGATTGGTGGTAGAGATACAAACTTCCTTACCATTCAATCGTCCAAAAGTATCTTCCGGGCCACCCAGACATGCGGCGCAAGAAGCTCTTCCAATCTTACAACCGGCTCCTTCGAATATCTCTTTTAATGTTTGTCCGTTTATTTTTTCCGTCGACAAACCTTTAGCAACTTCTGTAGTCGCAGGAACGATAAATGTATCGATTGCTAAATCATGGCCCTGTATTATTTCAGCAGCCGCCTTAAAATCGGATAACTTACCACCGGTGCATGAACCAATGTAGGCACGTGTAAGCGGGGTACCTTCCAGCTCAGCAGCGGTGGCTTTGTTATCCGGACTGTGAGGTTTGGCAACCATAGGGACCATTTCTTCCAGATTATAGTTATATACACTATGATAACTGGCATCGGGATCACTATGGACTAACTCATAGCTAACCTCAGTTCTTTGATTTACATATTCTTCTGTTTTAGCATCTGGCTCTACTACACCATTTTTCCCACCGGCTTCTATTACCATATTAGTAAGTGTCATGCGGGATTCTATATCCAATGCTTTGATACCTGGACCTGCAAATTCCATAGTGCGGTATGTGGCACCGTCTACCCCGATATCTCCGATCACTTTGAGAATAATATCCTTTGCCATGATATACGGTGGCAAATGATCGCCTTCAAATTCAAAGCGCATGGTTTCCGGTACTTTCACCCACAATTTACCTGTACCCATGATAAAAGCAGCATCAGTATTACCAATACCTGTGGCAAACTGGCCAAATGCGCCGGCCGTACAGGTGTGAGAATCCGTACCAAACAGTACTTCACCGGGACGCGTATATCCTTCTTCGGGGAGTGCTACGTGGCATACTCCTTTATAGCGGTCGGTACCAACATCATAATAATTCGGAAGGGTCTGTTCAGCGGCAAAAGCCCTTAAAATATCCACATTCCTGTTGGCATATTTATCATTGGTAAAAATATAATGATCGGGAATGATTACGAGTTTGTCTTTATCCCAAACACGGGCCTCTTCCCCAAACTCTTTATGAAAGATAGATATTGTTGGAGGCCCGCAGACATCGTGTGTCATAAGAACATCGACATCAATCCAGACAGTTTCACCCGGATCTACCATCGAACGGCCGCTGTGTTTAGCCAATATCTTTTCTGTGAGAGTCATACTCATTGTAAAAAAACTCCTTTAATAAATGTGATTAATTATAAAAATTATGCTGATTTAGCCTGTATTCCGTGTTGTTGCGAGCGGTTATAACCATTGCCATTCAACAGATTCAGGATGTCATCATCGGGGACGATCTTTTGTTGATCTGCAAGATTGGTAAATTGTTGATAGACGACATCAAGTTCATCATGATCCAGGTCGAATCCCAATGCTTCCACTTTTTTCCGTAACGCAAATCTGCCGGAATGTTTACCCAAAACGATTCTGTTACCCGAAATACCAACAGAATCAGGTGTCATGATCTCGTAAGTCATCGGGTTATTCAGAACGCCATGCTGGTGGATACCGGCTTCATGGGCAAAAGCATTTTCACCAACAATAGCTTTATTGGGCTGGACTCCCTTACCGGTTATCTCAGCCAGTAAACTACTGGCAGGGAAAATTTCTTCTGTCTTAATATTTGTGTACTCGGTCATATCGGCCTGACGGGTTTTCATGGCCATCACGATCTCTTCCAAAGAGGCATTACCAGCTCGCTCACCGATACCATTAATCGTGCATTCTATCTGCAGGGCACCGTTTCTTATTCCGGCAAAAGAATTAGCTACAGCCAAACCGAGATCATTATGACAATGAACACTGAGGATAGCTTTATCAATATTCGGCACGTTTTGGTGAATATTTTTGATGAGTTCACCATATTCCCACGGAAGAGCATAACCAACGGTATCCGGTACGTTTATAATGCTGGCTCCGGCATCAATAGCCGCTGTAAATACTTCATAAAGGAATTCGGGATCACTCCGGGAAGCATCTTCTGCTGAAAACTCGACTTCATCGCAATATTTCCGGGCCTGTTCAACAGCTTTAATAGTCGATTCAACTACTTCTACCCGCGTTTTCTTCAATTTATACTTCATATGGATATCGGAAGTAGCAATAAAAGTATGTATACGCGGCCTATTGGCATATTCAAGTGATTTGGCAGCACGTTCTATATCGACTGAAGTTGTACGTGCCAGAGCAGCGACCGTACTGTTTTTTATCTGTTTCCCTATTTCCCTGACTGTCTGGAAATCACCTTCAGAAGCAATCGGAAAGCCGGCTTCCATTACATCAACTTGTAATTTTTCGAGCTGATGAGCCATTTTTATTTTTTCATCCTGGTTCATGCTGTAACCGGGCGACTGTTCACCATCGCGTAATGTAGTGTCAAATATGCTGATTCGATTTTCCATACCTGCAAAATTTTCTTGTTATGTTTCGGTGATAATTTTTACATGTTTAGCCATTATGCTTTTTAGTACATTATTCAGGTTATATAGATTGCGATAGTGGCATAGTCGGTCTTTAAGATCCCATAGTCGATTTAGCATACTTTTGCTCCTTCTTTTTTGACTTATAATGATTTTGTAAGAAATAGTTAAAACTGTCGGACAGGGCCTGCCAGCTCGCATCAATGATATTTGCTGAAACACCGATTGTTCCCCATGATTCACCATTGCTATCACTTGATTCGATCAATACCCTTACTTTTGCATCGGTACCTTCGGTGCCATTCAATACCCTTACTTTATAGTCGGCAAGCTTCATCAAATCTATCTCCGGATAAAACTGATTCAGCGCTTTTCTCAAGGCACAATCCAAAGCATTAACAGGTCCGCTACCTTCGGAGGCACAATGTTCCATTTGCCCATTCACATTCAGGCGTATTGTAGCTTCAGAACGACAATTACCTGTCCCGTTTTTTTCAATGATCACACGTAATCCTTCGAGTGCAAAGAAATCTTTAACCGGTTCGGTCATGCGTCTGACCAATAATTCAAATGAGGCTTCGGCTGCTTCAAATTGATAGCCCTCATTTTCCAGTTTCTTCAATTTTTTTACTATAGCAGGTAATTTTTCCTGTTTATCTTCCAGATCGATCCCCAACTCATTGGATTTATACATCACATTACTTTTGCCCGATAAGTCGGATACCAATACACGGCGGCGATTACCAACGATAGCCGGATCCAAATGCTCATACGTCGATGAATTTTTCATGACAGCACTCACATGCACCCCACCCTTATGGGCAAAAGCACTCGAACCGACGAAAGGCAGCTTATTGTCCTGACTTAAATTGGCCAGCTCGCTTACATATCGAGAAAGGTTGCTTAACTTTTCAAGCTGTTTATCAGAGACAACATCACGACCATACTTCAGCTGTAAGTTAGCTGTAACAGAACACAGATTGGCATTCCCACATCGCTCACCGTAACCATTTATGGTCCCCTGAACATGTACACATCCGGCTTGAACGGCAGCCAACGAATTAGCTACCGCCAGTTCACCATCATTATGAGCATGAATACCTAATGGCGTATCGACATTTTTTTTAACGTAACGGATAATTTTTGATATCTCGTCCGGTAAAGAACCACCATTGGTGTCACATAATACAAGAACATCAGCACCACCTTCCTGAGCAGCCAACAAGGTTTCTACGGCATAAGAGGAATTGTCTTTATAACCATCAAAGAAATGTTCGGCATCATATATCACTTCCCTGTCATGTTCTTTCAGATATTTTACAGATTGATAAATGATTTTAAGATTCTCTTCCGGTGTTATTTTAAGAGCGTCGCGAACATGTAAAAGCCAGCTTTTACCGAATATGGAATTCGCAGGTGTCCGGGCTTCTACAAGAGCCTGAAGATTGGGGTCGTCTTCCGGCTTCCGGTCGGCACGATGTGTACTTCCAAAAGCAACTATTTTAGCATTTTTGAAAGTATGGCCTTTTGCTTTTTCGAAAAAAAGCATGTCTTTGGGATTAGATCCCGGCCAACCGCCTTCGATATACTGAATTCCGAACTCATCAAGCCTCTCGGCAATTCTCAGTTTATCTTCAGCAGAGAAAGCAACTTTTTCACCTTGAGTCCCGTCCCGCAGAGTAGTATCGAACAAATCAATGTGTGGTGCTTGCATAATTATATCCTTAGGCTTCCTGAGGCATCCAGTTCATCATCTTGCGCAGCTTCTTACCTACTTTTTCAATAGGCAGAGCCCGGTGTTGTGCCCGTTTGGCTTCCAGGGAGGGCCTGCCTGCTTTATTTTCGAGAATAAAGTCACGTGCAAAAGTGCCATCCTGTATATCCTCAAGAATCTTAGCCATATTTTTACGGGTATCTTCGGTTATCACTTTTGGTCCGCTGACCATTCCCCCGTATTCGGCCGTATCACTTACCGAATAGTACATCCGTTCGATACCCCCTTCATAAAAAAGGTCAACAATCAGTTTCATCTCATGCATGCACTCGAAATAAGCCATTTCAGGATGATACCCGGCATTGACCAGCGTATCAAAACCTGCTTTTATCAGTTCCGTCACTCCACCGCAAAGAACAGCTTGTTCACCGAACAGATCCGTTTCTGTTTCTTCTTTGAAACTTGTTTCAATCACTCCGGCCCGGGTTCCGCCTATTCCTTTGGCATAAGCTAATCCCAAATCTTTCGCGTGACCCGTAAAATCCTGGTGAACAGCGATCAGACAAGGTACACCCGAACCCTGGGTATATACACGGCGAACCAGATGGCCCGGGCTTTTTGGTGCCACCATGAAAACATCCACATTTTCTGACGGCTTGATCTGGTTAAAATGGATGTTAAAACCATGAGCGAACGCCAATGCATTCCCTTCTTCCAAATTGGGAGCAACCGATTTTTCGTAAATTTCCTTCTGATTTTGATCGGGAACCAAAATCATGATAATATCCCCTACTTTAGCTGCGTCAGACGTTTCTACGACTTTAAGACCGGCTGATTCTGCCTTTTTCCAGGACGATGACTCTTTTCGTAAACCGACAACTACATTAACTCCACTGTCTTTCAGGTTAAGAGCATGAGCATGTCCCTGACTACCATATCCCAGTATAGCAACCGTTTTATCTTTCAGCATATTGAGGTCGGCGTCAGATTCATAAAATGTATTAGGTTCCATAGTGTTCTTTTTTATTGTTTAGAATTTTTTTTTGAAAGCTTTTTAACAACAGATCGGCTCAGGTATCACCTGTAAATTCCCTTGTGAGTGCCACGCTACCGGTTCGGGCTACCTCGACCAATCCGAATTGACGAAGCATCCCAAGTGCTGCCGTTATTTTGTCACTGTTACCGGTTACTTCAATAGTCAATTTATCAGGACTGATATCTATTATCTTGGCCCGAAAGACATTGACGATCTGCATAATTTCAGATCGTCGTGATGCCGGAGCTGTCACTTTTATCAAAGCCAATTCCCTTTCGACAAAAGGCTCAAAAGTCAGATCCTTGACTTTTACCACATCAATAACATTGTGTAATTGCTTTGTTATTTGTTCCACCACGCTATTATCACCACGAGTTGTAATTGTAATGCGTGCCAATCCGGGTTGTTGCCCCTTGCCAAAGCTGATACTATCGATATCAAAGCCCCGGCCGTTGAACATTCCCAATATCCGCGATAATGCATTTAGATTGTGATCAACCAATACTGATATCGTGTGTCTTGATTTACGTGGTGAGTCCACGTTTACACTTTTACCTGTTAATTTTTGTGAATTTGAATTATTCACTGATCTCCCTCCACCATTTCATTCAATGCTGCACCGGTGGGCACCATCGGATAGCAATTTTCCTCTTCATCAACTATAAAATCCATTACAACGGGTCGGTCATCGATGGCCATAGCTTTTTGCAGTACCTCCATCATTTCATCAGGCCTGCTGGCTCTTAATCCCACAGCACCATAGCTTTCCGCGAGTTTGACAAAATCAGGGTTCCCGTTTTTAAGATTGGTATGTGAATATCTTTTACCGAAGAATAATTCCTGCCATTGTCTGACCATACCTAAATAACCGTTATTCATAATGGCTATTTTTACCGGTATTTTATTTTCAACACAGGTAGCCAATTCAAACAATGTCATCTGAAAGCCGCCATCCCCTGTAATACAGACAACCGGGCGATCAGGTTTTGCAACCGCCGCGCCCATTGCTGCCGGGAAACCATACCCCATTGTTCCCAGTCCACCTGAAGTGATGAACGAACGGGGATGATTATATTTATACAATTGAGCCGCCCACATTTGATGTTGTCCTACATCCGTGACAACAATGGCTTCCCCTTTTGTAACTTCAGATATAGCCTCTATCATATGTTGTGGCTTAATATGATCTTCAGCTTTAGGTGATTGCAGCGGGTGTTCTTTTTTCCATTTATTGAGCGACGTCCACCACTCATCTATATCGGGTTTTTGGGTATGCTTGTCTATGTTAGGGAGGACATTTTTAACATCACCGACAATCGGTACTTCAACGGGAACATTTTTGGAGATACAGGATGGATCTATGTCAATATGAATTTTACGTGAGTTGGGTGAAAAACCATCCAGTCGTCCGGTTACCCGGTCATCAAACCGGGCACCAACGGCTAAAAGAACATCGCACTCGGTCATTGCCATATTTGCATAATATGTGCCGTGCATTCCGAGCATTCCTAAAGACTGTGGTTTGCTTTCGGGAAAACATCCCAAACCCATAAGTGTAGTTGTTACAGGTATATTCGTCCTTTCTGCAAAAGCAGTCAACTCTTCCCATGCCTCGGCACGTAAAACACCACCACCGGCATAGATTAAAGGACGTTTTGCGTTACTAAGTAAATCAGCTGCCTTAGTTATTTGACTGTGATGCCCTTTCGTAACCGGGCGATAACTGGGAACAGAAACTTTACGCTTCCCTGTATATATCCCTTTACTCATTACCATATTTTTGGGAAGATCGATCAGTACGGGTCCCGGTTTACCGGTCGTTGCAATATGAAAAGCTTCCCGTATCGTGTATTCCAGGTCATTTACATCCTTGACAAGATAATTCTGTTTGGTAATAGGACGCGTTATACCTACAATATCAGCTTCCTGAAAGGCATCATTACCAATCATATTTGTTGGTACCTGCCCGGTAAAAACAACTAAGGGAATAGAATCTATTGCTGCAGTTGCAATCCCTGTAACGGTATTCGTACCTCCGGGTCCGGATGTTACCAACACAACACCGGGTTTACCGGTAGCCCTTGCATATCCGTCTGCGGCATGAGTACCTCCCTGTTCGTGACGAATCAGAATATGGCGAAGTTCTTCATTTTGATATAAAGTATCGTAGATGGGTAATACTGCTCCACCCGGATAACCAAATATGGTATCTACATCCAGGTCTAATAGTGTTTTAATTAATATCTCAGATCCGGAAAGTACCTGTTCCTGACCTTGATATTCATTATAAGATGATTCTTGACTGCCTTCGAAGCGTTGTTTCTTAAGTTGTGTTGCTTGATTATTCATAAGACCTCGTTTTTTGGGACGTACCGTTCCCGCCAGAGGTCATTCTTCAAAGTTCATTTTTTATTGGAAATTTAATTGATCATTGTAGAACAACCTCTGGCGATATGTTAGCTGATAATTCGTATTAGAATTAGTAGAATTAGGCCAGAGATTATTCCTACAATAATTCCCAGGACCATAGATAGGGTTAGAATCGATAGTCGTAGTATTATAGAGGATATAATAATTGCTAAAGCAGTTAACAGAAAATCACTTTTAGACACTTCCCATTTGGCAGTAATGATACTGTCAATGCGAATATTGTATGCATGATATGATGTATTATCGACCAAGATATTACTGCTTTATTTAACTTTTCCAACTGTACTTAACGTATTAAACAGGATCTTATGTGTCAAGAAGAAATTATAGTTTTTATTAGATTTTTTTTGATTTTTATCTTGGAAGCGCTTTTCTAATTTTATTACGTACATTTTTAAAACATATTTTTTTTCTTGATCTTTTTTTATCAATTAATTTGTAATTACCTATTGATTCTATCATCTGTATTTGTATTATACATTTATCCATTATATTTGTAGTTATAAAATAATTGGATAACGTTTAGTCAATTTTTGTTCATTTTTTAGTGGCTTTTTCTGCCATAATCCTTTTCGCCTCAATTAGTTGGGAAAATATTTCCAGATAAATTATTGTAATTACTTTATTTCAGAAAGGTGAAAGTAAATTGGTCACGCCATTAAACCAGGAAGACAAAAATTCATATTAGGACTTAGATTTTGTGCTTCATCCTATTAAAACATCTAAACATTTAGTTATATAGTTGAAGGGTTTTTCAGAAATATGAATGAGGAATTAAACAAATACAGTAAGAGATTAACACAGGCTGAATCACAGGTAGGATCACAGGCCATGCTTTATGGTGTGGGTCTGTCTGATGATGATATGAATAAGGCACAGGTTGGAATTGCCAGTACCGGCTGGGAAGGCAATACATGCAATATGCACCTGAACGATTTTGCCGCCCATATTAAAAATAGTGTGGAAAGCAGTAACCTTATTGGATTCATATTCAATACTATTGGAGTAAGTGATGGCATTTCGATGGGGACCCAGGGAATGAAATATTCCCTACCCTCCAGGGATATTATTGCCGATTCCATTGAAACAGTAATGAAAGCACAATGGTATGATGCAAATATTACTATTGCAGGTTGTGATAAGAATATGCCCGGATCTATTATGGCCATGGCCCGGGTAAATCGTCCATCTATAATGGTGTATGGCGGAACGATACATCCCGGTAATTTAAATGGACAAAAACTAGATATTGTTTCAGCATTCGAATCTTATGGACAATATCTGTCGAAGGAAATTGATAAGGATGAAATGCAACTGGTTTTGCATCACGCTTGCCCCGGTGCCGGTGCTTGTGGCGGAATGTATACGGCCAATACTATGGCTTCCGCCATTGAAACTATGGGTATGAGTTTACCATACAGCTCTTCAATACCGGCTCAAAACAAAAGGAAATTGAAAGAATGTGAAGCGGCTGGAAAAGCTATTTATAACCTCCTCAAAAAAGATATCAAACCTCTTGACATCATGACCCGCAAAGCATTTGAAAATGCTGTTACCATTGTCATAGCCCTGGGTGGTTCAACAAATGCTGTACTTCATTTATTGGCTATGGCTCATACGGCAGGTGTGGATTTTACGATTGATGACTTTCAGGATATTAGTAAAAAAACGCCCTACCTGGCTGATTTAAAACCCAGTGGCAAATATGTAATGGAAGACCTTTATAATGTCGGAGGTGTTCCGGCTGTACAGAAATTATTAATACGGGAAGGTTTTCTGGATGGATCGTGCCTGACGGTAACAGGAAAAACACTTGAAGAAAATTTGGAAACGTTACCGGATCTCCTGGAAGATCAATCTATTGTTCATCCAATATCAGATCCCATAAAAAATACAGGCCATATCGATATCTTATATGGTAATTTATCCCCCGAAGGTGCTGTGGCTAAAATAACAGGTAAAGAAGGTGATAAATTTACCGGTCCCGCCCGTGTCTTTGATTCAGAAGAGGATAGTTTAGAAGCTATTCAAAATGGGAAAATTAATGAAGGTGATGTGGTGGTCATTCGTTATGAAGGACCGAAAGGCGGACCCGGCATGCGCGAAATGTTGTCTATTACAGCAGCCATAGTTGGAGCCGGTTTAAGTAAAAGTGTAGCTTTAATAACAGACGGACGTTTTTCCGGCGGTACTCATGGTTTTGTAATAGGTCACGTTACACCTGAGGCCCAGGTGGGTGGCCCGATTGCTCTGATTCAGGATGGCGATATGGTAACAATAGACAGTGTTGAACATAGGATCTCCGTTGACCTTTCTGATGATGAATTGGACGAACGAAGGAAAAAATGGAAGCAACCGCAACTTAGGGTACAGAACGGATCACTCTATAAATATGCTCAGCTTGTATCATCTGCCTCAAAAGGTTGTGTAACGGATGCAACAGGGTTGATCAATGTTGAAACAGAACCAAAAGTATAAAAGTCTTGATACAAGTCATTAATAATTAGTAGCATAAATAATTTTTTTCATATACTTTTGCTTTATCAATGTACCATTCGAATCCTCGTTATCATGGTTAGTAAAGCAGAAGTGTTCGATTATCTGCTAACACAAATAACTTAATTTCTCTCCTTGATCAGGCAAGGTATTTACAAAAAAGTTCTCGAACTCCAATTAATAGTGATTTATTAAATTCTAACACGTCAGGTAAATATGCGCATATTAAAATTCGGTGGATCATCAGTCGGTTCACTCAACGCTCTCTCTCAGGTAATACGTATAATCGAAAAAAAACGGTCAGAGGGACCCCTTTCCGTTGTAGTATCAGCATTTAAAGGCGTTACCGACTCACTACTAACCTGCTCCGGACTCGCCGCTTCAGGTGATCAAAGTTATGTGCAGCTTCTAAATGATATCGAGCAAAAACATATACGGATTATCCAGGATGGAATATCCGTATATCATCAGAGTGAAGCACTGGCAAAATTTAAAGTCACTTTCAATGAATTGGAAGATGTCCTAAATGGTGTTTACCTTGTTCGGGAAATTACACATAGGACACAAGATTTTATCCTCGGTTTCGGAGAACGGTTTTCTGCATTTATCATTAGTCGTTTTCTGCATGACAGTGATATAGCGGCTGATTTTGCTGATGCGAGATCATTCATTAGAACGGATGTTCGTTTTGGTTCCGCTAATGTCTTATTTGAAGATACCTACAAATGTATACGCTCATATTTTAAGGATAAAAATAATATTCAAATCGTAACCGGCTTTATCGCTGCCACCGAAAATGGGGAAACTACCACTTTGGGCCGCGGTGGTTCGGATTTAACGGCCTCACTCCTTGGAGTAGCACTTAATAGTGACGTCATCGAAATATGGTCGGATGTGGATGGCTTAATGACTGCTAATCCGCAAAAGGTTAAAGATGCATTCACAATTCCATCCTGTTCGTATGAAGAAGCCATGGAATTGTCACATTTTGGAGCTAAGGTGATCTTCCCTCCTACCATACAACCTGCAATGAAAGCGGGAATACCGGTAAATCTTCTGAACACGTTCAATCCTGAGCATACCGGAACCTGGATTACAAGGAAATCACAGCATAGCAATGGATTCATAAAAGGTATTTCATCTATTGAAAACATTGCACTGCTGACACTTAAAGGAGGTGGCATGATAGGAGTAAACGGCATAGCTGCACGGATATTTAAGTCTATGGCTGATAAAGGAATAAATATCATTATGATTACACAAGCTTCTTCCGAATATACTGTCTGCTTCGCCGTTCTGTCGAAATATGCCGATGAAGCCCGGAGGGCCCTGGAATATGAATTCCGTGAGGAAATTGTACAAGAACAAATAGAACCGGTCATTCTTGAACCGTCGATGTGTATTGTTGCAGTTGTTGGTGATAATATGCGTAACACACCGGGTATTGCCGGCCAGGTATTTAAGACACTCGGAGATAAGCATATTAATATTGCAGCAATAGCCCAGGGATCATCTGAGCGGAATATTTCTCTTCTCATTTCACAAAAAGATGAGCCGAATGCAATCCGTTCTTTACATAAAACTTTCTTCTCTGTTAATCATTTTGAATCAATAATTTAAACATTGTAACATCATTCTAATGATATGAATGATAAAGAGATACAGGAAGTAAGAGCATATGCTCCCGGTAGTGTTGCCAATGTCGGCTGCGGCTTTGATGTTATGGGATTTGCCATCAATGAACCGGGTGATGAAATTGTCGCACGGTTTGGTAAGCAACCCGGTGTCAAAATCATTGCTATTCATGGGAATAACGCTGATTTACCACTGGACGCCCATAAAAATACAGCCGGAGTAGCAGCTTCAAGCTTATTGAAGTCATTGGATATATCTGATAATACAGGCATAGAACTTGAACTTTATAAAAATATGCCCCTCGGTAGCGGTCTGGGATCAAGTGCGGCAAGTGCGGTTGCCGCTGTAGTAGCAGCGAATCATTTACTTGGTGATCCATATTCCAAAAAAGAATTATTGCCTTTTGCAGTGGCCGGTGAATATGTATCATGTGGTGCATCCCACGCCGACAATGCCACGGCTTCTTTATTGGGCGGTTTCATCTTTGTCAGAAGTAATAATCCTCTCGATGTTATAGAACTGCCAACACCTGATGATATATTCTGTACAGTCATCCATCCAGAAATTGAGATCAGGACAGAAGACACTCGCAAAATCCTTCGTAAGGAAGTCCGTTTGGCTGACGCCGTATCACAATGGGGTAATGTCGGCGCGTTGGTAGCGGGTTTATTCAAAAACGATTATGACTTAATCGGCCGGTCGTTACACGATCAAATAATAGAGCCTATTCGTTCTGTACTCATTCCCGGATTCGATATAATAAAAAAAGCAGCATTAGACGGTGGCGCCCTGGGATGCAGTATATCCGGTTCCGGTCCCTCTATATTTGCGTTGTCCCGTGGACATGATACGGCAACACAGGTGGGCTCAGCTATGGAGAAAGCCATACAGGAAATTGGTTTGTCCTATAGTTTGTTTATTTCACCCATAAATAAACAAGGATGTGTAACATTTGACCAGGAAGACAAAAATCAGTAGAAAATTGATGATTACGGAGTGAATATAATTGCTGTTTTATGAAATATATCAGCACAAATAACAAAGCTAAACCGGTTATTTTTAGTGATGCTGTGATAAATGGCCTCGCTGAAGATGGTGGTTTGTATATGCCAGAATATGTTCCGGTTCTTCCCTCTGATTTTTGGGATAATCTATCACGTTACTCTTTTCATGAAATAGCCCAAATTTTACTTTATCCATATACTTCTGAAACCTGGGATAAGGATACATTACATGCTATTATAAAAAAAGCTTTTAATTTTGATGCCCCGCTTGAGAAAGTAAATGCAAAAACATTTGTTACCGAATTATTTCATGGCCCTACACTGGCTTTCAAGGATTTCGGTGCAAGATTCTTAGCTCAAACATTCGAACATCTTGCTGATGGCCGTAAAATAACGATTCTCGTAGCTACATCCGGTGATACCGGAAGCGCCGTGGCACAAGGCTTCAAAAATACGGAGAATGTCTCTGTTCTTCTGCTTTATCCAAAGGGTAAAGTCAGCGAATTGCAGGAACAACAGTTAACTACGGTTGGCGGAAATGTAACGGCATTAGAAATAACAGGGAACTTTGATGACTGTCAGCGATTGGTAAAACAGGCTTTTTCTGATACTGATTTAAGAAAAAAAATACACCTGTCATCGGCAAATTCCATAAATATAGCACGTTTATTACCTCAATCTATTTACTACGCCTATGCATTGGCTCAATACCAAAAATCAGAATCCGAACCACCGGTATTTGTAGTTCCCAGTGGAAATATGGGGAATGTTACGGCCGGTCTTTTAGCTATGAAAATGGGTATGCCGGTTGATCAATTTGTCATTGCCACTAATATCAACGATGTCGTCCCTGAATATCTTGAAAAGGGTACTTTCAAGGCACGAAAATCCCATAATACTATTTCCAATGCCATGGATGTCGGTGACCCGAGTAATTTGGCCAGGATCCAATATCTTTTTAATTATTCGATCGACGAAATGCGATCTACCCTGAAGGGGTATTCGTTTACAGATAATCAAACACGTAAAACGATAAAAAAGGTATTCGATGAAACCGGTTATTTGCTTGATCCCCACACGGCTATCGGATATCAGGCAGCAGTGAAATTTCGGCAAAAGATTAATCAGCCTGAAAAACCGGTTATCATCATGGCAACAGCTCATCCTGCAAAATTCAAAAATATTGTAGAACCGATTATTAAAAAAGAGATAGATCTGCCCCAAACACTAAAGGATTGTATGATCCGGGAAAAACATTCCATCTTAATGGAACCATCTTATAATAAGTTTAAAAGATTCCTGCTTGAACAATCCGAAAACAGCGCAGTAACAAACATCTGACTTATATCCTACAATCAATTATTTAAACGATGAAAAAAGAATTACAAAACATTAGAGAACAGCTTGATGAAATTGATCAACGAATCATAGATGCCATTGCTGACCGCCAAAAAGTTGTTGAAGATGTCTTTAAACTGAAGAAACAAAATTCAGGCAGAATACGTGATTATCAAAGAGAAGAGCAGATTCTGACAAAACTCGGTGACAAAGCACGTCAGTCCGGATTAGACCGTTATTTTATCGAACAGATTTTTCGGGAGATCATCAATCACTCTGTCAGATCACAGACTCATGCCTTAATGGATTATCATAACGATATTCCATCAGATAAAAGAATATCCGTGGCGTATCAGGGTACTGTCGGTTCATACAGTCATCAGACGGCATACCGGCATTTCAGTGAACGTTATGCTAAAATTGATACCTGCGGATTCGATACATTTCACGAAGCGGGTAAAGCTGTTGAAGAAGGGAAAGTCGATGCAGCAGTCCTGCCTGTAGAAAACACAACTGCCGGTTCCATAAATGAGACATATGATTTACTGGGAGATAGTTCACTGGTGATCATCGGTGAAGAAGTACTCAGGGTCCGTCACTGTCTGTTAGGTATTCGCAAAGTACCTCTTACACATATCAAAAGGATTATTTCACATCCGCAGGCTTTAGCCCAGTGCAGCCGCTTTTTATCCCGGTTACCTTATAGTAAAGTTGAATCGTATATCGATACTGCCATGGCAGCCAGGAAAGTACAGGAGGATGGTGATCTCTCGCAAGCAGCTATAGCAGGAACCCAGGCTGCGGAACGATATGGCCTGCAAATTCTGGAAAGAGATATAGCCAATCAGACCCAAAACTATACGCGATTTGTAATTGTTGCCAGAGATCCGGTGTATTGTGATCCACAATTACCCTGTAAGACCTCATTGGTCATTGCTACTAATCATCAGAAAGGGGCACTGATGAACTCACTTAGAGTAATAGGTGATAATGGCATCAACATGACTAAGCTCGAATCCCGTCCCCGGCCAAATGTCCCGTGGCAATATTTGTTCTATCTGGATATTGAGGGAAATGCCAATAATCCGGATGTATCAAAAGCCCTTGAGGAACTGGATCGACATGCAAGTTTCGTAAAAATATTGGGATGTTACCCAATTCAACCCAAAAGCGAGGATGTTGCACAGAGTCCCCATAATGAAGTACAAAACTAATAAATTCTCCGCATTAGATATTTTCATACCAAAAAACACAGGATATGAACTCTCATGAATTTAATCGTATAAAACGATTACCGCCATACGCTTTTGCCGTCACCAATGAGATGAAAATGAAGGCTCGCCGGGCAGGAGAAGATATCGTTGATATGAGTATGGGTAATCCCGACCAGCCAACCCCCCAGCCAATTGTGGACAAGTTGGTAGAAGCGGCCGGGAAGCCTCATAACCACAGGTATTCTGTATCACGTGGGATTTATAAACTGAGGCTGGCATTGACGGATTGGTATAAAAGGCATTATGATGTTGATCTGGACCCTGAGTCAGAAGCCGTAGTAACCATGGGATCCAAAGAAGGCCTTGCTCATCTTGTGCTGGGTACTATCGATCAGGGAGATATCGTATTATGCCCGGATCCGACTTACCCAATTCATGCCTATTCCGTAGTTATAGCCGGCGGCGACCTGAGGCAAGTACCCCTGGAACAGGGTGATGATTTTTTTGTACGGCTGGAGGAAGCATATAATCAAAGCTGGCCGCGTCCCAAAATGTTGATCCTGAACTTCCCGCATAATCCAACAACAGAAGTAGTTGATCTCAATTTTTTCCAACAAGTTGTTGATTTTGCCCTTGAACATAATCTGCTTGTTATCCATGATCTGGCCTACGCCGATCTCTGTTTTGATGGATACAAAGCTCCCAGTTTACTTCAGATACCCGAGGCACGGAAAATAGGAGTTGAAACATTCACGCTATCCAAAAGTTACAATATGCCGGGATGGCGTGTTGGTTTTTGTGCCGGTAATAAGGACCTGATATCAGCACTGCAAAGAATAAAAAGCTATCTGGATTACGGTATCTTCCAACCCGTCCAGATTGCGGCTATTGAGGCACTTAATAATGGTGATTCATATGCCAGGGAGATTAGTGACCTTTATCAAAATCGCCGGGACGTATTGATAGAATCATTGCAACGTATTGGCTGGGAGGTCAAAAAACCGAAAGCGACGATGTTTGTCTGGGGACGCATACCCGAACATTTCCGGGAAATGGGGTCCCTCGAATTTTCAAAGTTTTTGCTTAAAGAGGCCAAAGTTGCCGTTTCTCCTGGTATAGGATTTGGTCACCATGGTGATGAATACGTACGCTTCGCCCTCATCGAAAATGATCAACGAATCCATCAGGCTGTAAGAGGGATGAAAAAGGCATTTGAGATAAAAGTATGAAGAAAAGCGCAGGGGCATAGAGCATTGTATATTTTAAAGGCACAAAGGCACAAAGGCACAAAGGCACAAAGGAAAATAATTAACGTTTTATTAAGTGCCCTTTTTTTTCGAACATTAGGGTGTTAGTTATCCCGCCTCATGGATAAATCTGTTCTGTTATCTCGATATTAAATAGAACGGCAGGAGTTATAAAACCGGAATCTGTATTAAGAAAAAGCCCTGTCATTTTAAACAACAGGGCTTTTTTGAGTCGATTATAATTAAACAATTACTTCAGGTACAACATCTCCCGGTAAGTAGGTAACGGCCAGTAATCATCGGCAACTACCCCTTCAAGTTTATCTGTTGCTTCCCGTACGGCATTCATTTTGGGGATGACATTTTTCAACATATGTTGAGCTTTCTCCAATATGGTGTCACCGCCAAGTTCGGCATTCACTTTATCAAGTTCGTCAGCGGCTGCTACCAATTCATTGATACCGTCGTTAACTTTATTGATGACATTTTGGGTACCTATTGTATCAAACGACATCGCTTTACCCCTGTCACTCGCAGCCAGGAGTTCATTGAGATAACGAATGGATCCCGGAATGATCATTGTTTTAACAATATTGGCAGTGGTCTCGGCCTCTATATTTATTGTTTTGAAATATTGATCCAACATGATTTCAAGCCGTGAACTCAGCTCTTCTTTAGAAAGGACTTTATATTTCTCAAATAATGAGATGTTATCTCTTGAATCAAATAAATCAAGAGCATCAAGAGTATTCGGCAGATTCAGTAAACCGCGTTTTTCTGCCTCTTTTTTCCATTCTTCAGAATAACCATCACCGTTGAAGATAACTTTACCGGATTCATTTAAAGTGCTGTTAAGAACACTCTCCAAAGCCTCTTCCGTTGATTTACCATCCTTAAATTCTTTATCCATTTGATCGCACATTTTTTCAATGGCGTCGGCTACAATGGTATTTAAAACAACAACCGGAAAAGACACAGATTGACTTGATCCCACAGCACGAAACTCAAATTTATTACCCGTAAATGCAAAAGGAGAAGTACGATTACGATCTCCGGCATGTTTGGGTAGTTTCGGTAATGTTGGCGTACCAAGACCCAGAATACCACCTTGTTTTGAGCTCTTGGCCTCACCTTTCATAATTTGATCAAATACATCCTGTAATTGATCACCGACAAAAATAGATATAATAGCAGGTGGTGCTTCATTGGCTCCCAGACGATGATCGTTTCCAGCTCCGGAAATTGATATCCGAAGCAGATCCTGATGCTCATATACAGCTTTAATAACGGCCGAACAGAAAAACAAGAAAATCATATTGGAATGAGGATTATCACCCGGATCCAATAGGTTTTTACCGGTATCGGTAGCTAACGACCAATTCGTGTGTTTTCCACTACCATTAAGTCCGGCAAATGGTTTTTCATGCAGAACACAATCGAGGCCGTATTTACGGGCTATACGCTTAAGCGTCAGCATTGTAAGTTGTTGATGATCGGCAGCTACATTGGCCATTTCATATATTGGGGCAATCTCATACTGGCCGGGAGCAACCTCGTTATGACGTGTTTTAACCGGTACTCCCAAACGGTATAATTCTCTTTCCGCTTCAAGCATGAAAGAAAGCACACGGTCGGGTATGGATCCGAAATAATGGTCATCCAACTCCTGTCCTCTTGGTGGCTGGGCACCGAAAAGAGTACGACCGGTCATCACCAGGTCGGGGCGCCGATAGAAAAATTCCTGATCAATGAGAAAATATTCCTGCTCAAAACCTACAGTTGATTCGACTTTACTTACGCCATCGCCATCAAATAACTTCAAAGCACGCATGGCTTGTTTATTTAAAGCGTCTACAGAACGTAATAACGGTGTTTTATGATCTAATGCCGCACCTGTCCACGAAGCAAATGCTGTTGGTATACATAAAACAGATCCATTTTCATTTTCAACGATAAAAGCCGGTGATGTTGGATCCCATGCGGTGTAACCTCGTGCTTCGAATGTGGCCCGCAATCCACCACTCGGAAAACTTGAAGCATCCGGTTCACCCTGGATCAAATCCTTGCCAGAAAACTCAGCGACGGCTCCACCACCCTGGTTAGGGGTTATAAAACTGTCATGTTTCTCAGCTGTTAATCCTGTTAATGGTTGAAACCAGTGAGTAAAGTGAGTTGCGCCTTTTTCGATGGCCCAATCTTTCATGACTACAGCAACAGCATCAGCTGTTGGGTGGCTTATCTGTTCATTCTCATACAAAGTCTTTTTTAAATCTTTCCAAACAGACTTCGGTAACCGTTCCTTAAGAATATCCAGAGTTAAGGTGTTTTCACCAAAAATCTGTGTAATATTCTGAGGTGTCATGGGTTGGATACCATTCTTACCCATTTTCCAATCTTTAACTGCAGCTAATGTATCGTATCTGGGATATGATTTGCTCATGGATTTTGTAGATGTTTATCGGTTTTTATTTACAAATTACGTTTATTATAACACATTTTAGTCATAATTCCATTTATATCTAACAATAAATATATATTTAATAAATAAAACATAATTATTTAAAATTGGAACCGCTTTTAATTAAATTAATAAAGTTGATAAAAATGAATGGATCTATTTACCTAACTATCTAAGTGTATAGGTGATTTCTCTATTTAGAAATATTAAATTACCATCCGAAAATATTTAACCGGTAACTCTTACTGGTTATTATAATTATCAGATATCAAAAAATTTATAGTGAATAAAAACAAAATTAACATATGGATCGAAGCGGCACGCCCCAAAACTCTGGCCGCAGCATTCGTCCCTGTACTCTTAGGTTCATCATTGGCTTACAGCGATGGATCCTTTAACCCGGCATCCACCATTGTGGCTATGTTATGTGCTTTTCTTATTCAAATCGGCACCAATTTTGCAAATGATTATTACGATGCTAAGAAAGGTGCCGATAACAATTCTCGTGTGGGCTTTACAAGGGCTACGGCAACGGGACTCATTACACCAAAAGTCATGATGCGTGCTACCGTTATAACAATGAGCCTTGCATTCATTTTGGGCTTGTATCTTGTCTGGCTCGCCGGCTGGGTTATTCTCGTAATCGGTATTTTATCCCTCATCTTTGGAATTGCCTATACCGGAGGGCCTTATCCCCTGGGATATAATGGACTCGGTGATATTTTTGTCTTTATCTTTTTTGGGATAATAGCTGTTATGGGTACATATTATGTTAATGCCCTGCATTGGTCAACACTGGCTTTCTGGGTTTCAATACCGGCGGGCGCTCTATCCACCAATATTTTAGTAATTAATAATCTTCGTGATATTGAAACAGATAAACCTGCCGGTAAACGTACCCTTGGTGTGATATTTGGCGAAAACGCCCTTAGATGGGAATATTTTGTCATGATTCTTCTAAGCTTTGCCATTCCGCCGCATCTGTTTATCAGAGATAACCTCAACTGGATAATATTTCTGCCTTTCATTACAATTCCTTTTGCTGTAAAATTAATTATGAGTATCTGGCAGGAAAGGGATAAAGCTAATTTCAACAGGATTCTTGAACGAACAGCTCAATTTATGGTGCTATTTGGTTTGCTGTTCAGTGTAGGACTTATATTTTCATGAAGTGATAAGTTATTTTACCAACCCTTTGACTAATCGTGGTTGTTGTTACAGATTAAAACTTTTTATAAATAAATGAAATCAAATGATATTTTTTCAAGATCCTCCCAAATTTTTCAACGATTTAGTTCTTAAATGAAATTTTTCCAATACAAATTAACATTTCATCAACCGTTACATACAGCTCAATGTAGCTTTACCGAACGTGAAGGATTATTGATAAACTGTGATTATCTTGCTTTTTCATGTTATGGTGATGTTGCTCCTCTCCCCGGCTATTCGAAAGAATCTCTTACAGATGTTATAGATCAACTCGTCAAATATCAGAATACCATCGATCGCTATTTCATGCAGGATAAGAGTTATGCTGATTGGAAAACCTTTGCTGACTCACTCGATCTTTATCCGAGTTTACGATTCGGCCTTGACACTTTTCTGTTTGACCGGTTATCCAAAAAACGCGGAATTCCTTTCAATACTCATATATCGGCGAAAAAAACAGACACCGTACCTGTCAATACGGTTTTTGGGTTAGGAGATTTGCCAAATATCATTGATGATTGTAAACAATCGTGGTCGGAAGGTTACCGGACATTCAAGTTTAAGATCGGCTGGGATTTTGAAAAGGAATTAAAGATAGTTGAGGAAATACGAAATACACTGCCGTCAGCAAATATTCGCCTGGATGCAAATCAGGCATGGCAGGTTAATGAAGCCATACAAAACTTACATAAACTATCTCATCTTAATATAGAATATTGTGAGCAACCTGTTGAGAGTGAGAACATTAAAGGTCTGGCTGAAATTAAAAGAATAACCAATGTTCCTATTGCGGCAGATGAAGCCGCAACAAATAAAGAAGCGGTTGGAAAACTAATAGACCTGGATGCCGTTGATGTTCTCGTTTTAAAGCCAATGTTAATTGGCAGCCTGGATGACATTTTTCAAATCGTAAATGAAGCTCACGAAAAAGATATTGAAACGGTTTTTACTACCTCCCTTGAATCAGGTGTTGGACGTTTGGCGACAGCTCATCTGGCTTCCATTATGGGAAGTAGCAAGTATGCACATGGACTCGCAACCGGTAAATATTTCAAGAATGATATACTTGATGACTCTTCATGTCTTATACATGGGTCTTACCATATACCCGGCGGGCGGGGGATCGGTTTGGAACCTGATTTGAACTTGCTGGAAGAGATTGAGTTTGGAGTCTCGTAACTTTTAATGTGATCTGATTATGAGTCATTACTTGCCAAATTCACCATTTCTAAAATCAGAATCAGGTTCTTATAGCTATTCAGACTTAGCTATTTATACCCGGCAATTTGAGCATATTTTATATATTCATGATCTGGATAATCGTCAACCTGTGGCATTTTTATCAGGAACGACAGATGAACTCGTTTTATCGATAGCAGCTTGCTGGAATTTGGGTGTGCCTTTTATTCCCATTTCACCCAACGTAACAAATGGAGAGCTCAACTCTTATCTCCGGGTATTAAATCCAAAACTCATTTTAACAGATCAGGCAAACAAAAACCGATTATCTGATTATTCCGGCAGACAGATATTATTTCCAAAATTTAAATCTTCATTTAACAGTGATGATAACACCATATACCGTTCGATTGATTCAGATTCGGTATTTGGATATTTCTTTACTTCCGGCACAACCGGCACCCCTAAGATTGTGCCTCTCAAACGCCGTCAACTTCAACATGCAGCTGAAGGATCAGCTGTTAACTTTAAACCTGATCCCGGGAGCTTCTGGCTTTTATGTATGCCTCTGAATCATATCGGTGGTATATCTGTCATATTGCGATCCCTGATTTACGGCAGCGGGGTGTATCGCCTTCCCTCTTTCGATCGGGAGAAAGTCATGGATCTTTTAAAAAATGAAACGCGTATACAGGCTGTTTCATTAGTTCCTACTATGTTGAAACGTCTCCTGTCATCGCCAGGCTTTGAAATTCATAACGATTTCAAAGCTGTTCTATTGGGAGGAGCACCCGTTCCCCAAAAATTACTTAACGAAATAGCAGAACAACGGGTACCAGCCATACCAAGTTTCGGTATGACAGAGACATGTGCTCAAATTGCTGCTGTAAATATAAAGAATTTACCCGTTCTCGATAGTGGTTTGGCCGGATCTATATTTCCGGGAAATGATATATCTATACGGGATAATGATCATAGGCCAAAAAAAAATGGGGAAATGGGTAACATTTGGCTGAAAGGACCGCAAGTTTTTGACGGATATTTTAACCAGTACGATAATCGTAACCGGTTTGACAAGGAGGGTTGGTTCAATACCAATGATACAGGATGGCTGGATGAACATAATCAGTTATTTGTCTACAGCCGTAGATCGGATCTCATCATTTCGGGTGGCGAAAATATTAGCCCGTTCGAAGTTGAACAAGCCCTTCTTAACCTTGTTGAAATCGAAGAAGCGGCCGTTGCCGGCTTACCCGATGAAGAATGGGGGGAAGTTGTTACGGCTTTCATTGTTCTCAAGAATGATTATTCAATTGATTTACCCGGACTTCGAAAAAAACTTGGTGATCAGTTACCAAATTTTAAAAAACCACGGAAATTAATTCTGGTTGAATCATTACCTAAAAACCAATCGGGTAAAATCAGAAGAAACCAGCTTAAGCGCTTTGCCCTCAAATCTTAATTATAACATAAAAACAGCCGTTCATAAACGATTACGAACAGCTGTTTTTGAAATAATTATTTACAGGCCGACACGTTTGAATATCATATCCACATTTCGTGTGTGATAATCCAAATCAAAGGCATCCGCTATCTCTTTGCTGCTTAAGTGTGATTGTAATTCCTCGCTTGATTCCACGATTTCCCGAAATGGCCTCTTTTCTTTCCAGGCTTTCATAGCCAACGGCTGGACCATATCGTAGGCATCCTCACGAGACAAACCTTTATCAATGAGCATAAGCAGAAGTCTTTGTGAAAATACCAGTCCATAGGTACGGTTTATATTGCTCTTCATATTATCTTCGAAGACCACCAGGTTTTCAAGAATATTCGAAAACCGGTTTAACATGTAATCAAGTAATACGGTGCCGTCCGGAATAATGATCCGTTCAGCTGAGGAGTGCGAGATATCGCGCTCATGCCATAATGGAATATTTTCATAGGCTGTTACCATATAACCTCTTAAAACACGGGAGCAACCGCTGATATTCTCGGATCCGACCGGATTCCTTTTATGCGGCATTGCAGAAGAGCCTTTTTGGCCTTCATAAAATTTTTCTTCGACTTCCCGGGTTTCACTTTTCTGTAAATGACGAATCTCAACAGCCATCTTCTCAAGTGTTGAACCAATAACAGCCAATGTAGCCATGTAATAAGCATGCCTGTCTCTTTGCAAAGTCTGGGTTGAAATAGGCGCTGCTGATATTCCCAAACGTTCACAAACGTATTTTTCTACATCAGGAGGAATATGGGCGAAAGTACCTACCGCACCTGAAATTTTGCCATATTCCACATCCCTCGCGGCCCTTCGAAAACGATCCAGATTTCGTTTCATCTCTGCAAACCACAAGGCACATTTTAATCCAAATGTGGTTGGTTCGGCATGGACGCCATGAGTACGGCCCATCATAACCGTAAATTTATGCTCACGTGCTTTGTCTGCGAGCACTTTTAAAATTTTCTCAATGTCCCGTTCTAATATTTCATTTGCCTGCTTGAGACGATAACCTGAAGCGGTATCAACGACATCAGTAGAAGTAAGACCATAATGCACCCATTTTTTTTCCTCCCCCAAAGTTTCGGAAACGGCACGGGTAAAAGCCACAACATCATGGCGCGTTACTTTTTCAATCTCTTTAATACGACTGATATCAAAACCGGCATTTTTATAAAGTAAATCTACATCCTCTTTCGGTATTTGCCCCAGCTTACTCCATGCCCAGCATGCTGCCAATTCAACAGCCAGCCACGATTGGAATTGATTTTCTTCGGACCAAATATCGGCCATTACTTTTCTGGAATAGCGTTCAATCATTAATAACTTTCCTTTTATCCTATTCTGGTTAATTAGATGAAATTATATAATCAGCGCGGTTAATTATAACCAAAATTCTTGTCTTTTGGTGATCTTTTTTACTGAATGGGAAGTCGGGAATTATTTATCAGTTTCCCCTTTGTAATTCATTGAGGTATTCTCGGATTGCTCTTCTTCAGGCAGGAGTCGGACTTTAACTTTCTTAACCCGGTTATTATCCACATCATGAACGGTGAGTTCCAGTCCCTTAAAATGTACTTTTTCCCCGACGTCGGGAATATGTTCGGTGAGATGATAGATCAACCCGCCAAGTGTTTCATAATCGTCTTCTTCACTGGTCAATTCTTTTTCAAGGATGTCAGCCATATCATCCAGGTCAATTTTTGCATCAAAAATATAAACATCACTGCGTAAACGCGTATATAGCTGCTCCGTCTCGGTATGTTCATCAGTTAATTCACCGATAATTTCTGATAAAACGTCATCAAGTGTAATTAGGCCTTCCGTACCGCCATATTCATCAACAACAATGGCCATATGGGTTTTCTCGCGTTGGAAATCCTGAAGCAGGTCATCCAGTTTTTTTGAGGAAGGTATGAACAATGATTTTCGAGCCATTGTACGCCAGTTTATCGTCATATCCTGCAAATGGGATGAGTCAAGGTATGGAAGTAAGTCTTTGGCATAGATAACGCCCACAATATTATCCAGTTCATTCTCATAAAGAGGCAAACGGGATAAACTTTTTTCCTTAATAAGTTTCAACACCTCGCCCAATGAATCTTCTGTAGAAACGGCAATAATATTAACCCGGGAAGTCATTATTTCCCTCACGGTCATATTTCCGAATTCTATGACATTCTCAATTATTTCCCGCTCATCACCTTTCAGTGACCCTTGCTTCTCTCCCACTTCAGCAATGTGCTTGATATCATGAGATGATATGCGATACTGCGGTTTTGGAAGGTACCGTTCTAACCGGAGTGTGCTATTCGCAATACTTTGAGCCAGCGGCCTCATTAATATAAAAAAGCTATAGATAAACCCGCTCAATTTTCGGGAAAGGGCCATAGGGTTCTTAATGGCGATGACTTTTGGAGTAATTTCGCTCAAAATAACGATCGTAAACGTTACAACAATGACTTCAACGATATAGGTTAGAATCTCCGGCGCGCCAAAATAATTCACCAGATTTCCCGTGATTACCGCCGCCATTACAGATGTGACAATATTGGCGAATGTATTACCAATCAATATCGTTGCCAGGAGCCTTCGGGGGCGGTCGAGCATGGTAACGATTCGGTGAAGGGAAGGATCCATATGCTTAGCCCCGACCTCCTCCTGAACCTGATGGGGCGTCAAAGAAAAGAATGATACTTCAGAGCTTGAAAATAAGCCGGAAAGTATCAATCCTAATACCATTATTAGTAACTGAATGGATATTTCAAACAGGTTTATTGACCCGTTAAAAAAACCCGTGTTCTGCAATAACAAAAACAAGTGATGTTGATTCAACAATGCGTTTACGTTCGCTCATGTATTATATATTAATAGAATTAAAATAAAACTACGTACATATCCTAATCTCTGCAACTAAACAACAAAAGCGATGACATAATATCATCGCTTTTGATCAATTAGAATAATTATTTTTGAAATTGACTGCTCAGAAAGGCAAATCATCATCAAGATCATCAAAATCCCCGTTCAGATCTACCGGTTTACTCGCGGCATTTGTTTTCTCCTGTGAATTGGAGGTGTCTACCGTCATTCCACTATCATTACGGGAATCTAACATTCTCAGAGTTAAAGCTTTAATTTCCGTTGTGTAACGTTTCTGGCCATCTTTATCTTCCCATTGCCGGGTTTGAATAGGTCCTTCAATATAGACAAGTCCGCCTTTTTTAACGTATTGTTGTACAATTTCAGCCAACCTCCCCCAGGCAACAACGCGGTGCCATTCAGTTCTCTCACGCCATTCCCCATTACTATCTTTAAAACGCTCGTTTGTTGCAATGTTCAAGGTTGCTACTGCCGTATTCGATTGTGTATAGCGTACTTCCGGATCTGCTCCAAGTCGTCCGATAAGCATTGCTTTATTCAATGAACTCATTTCATTACCTCTTATTAATTATAAATTTATTCTCAAACTAAATGACACGTTACAATCTAATTCCTTACAGAAAAACACAGGATTAATTAAAATTCATACTCAAATTCCATTTTCTTTAATGCGTAAAATGTGCTACCCGTAACCAAACATCTTTCTTGTTAAAACGATTATTAAACATAATAGTAAATAGTCAACATAAAAATAAATCTGCTATAATTTCAGGTTTGATAATCATAATTTTTATATATCATTATGAAACTGAACAACAAATGTAAAGCATAATAGTACAGAGAAAAAATCTTTATGAGAATTTTTATTACCGGATCAAACAGAGGTATTGGCCTTGAATTCGCAAAACAATATTTGGAACGCGGTGAACGGGTTTTTGCATCCTGCAGGAACCCTATAAATGCTAATGAATTGCAACATCTTTGGAAAACCTATATTAATCAGTTAACCATATTGCCGTTAGACGTCACAAATGAAGAAGCGATTAAAGCCGCCACTCAAACTGTTAAAAGTCATACCGACGGAATTGATCTTTTGATTAATAATGCAGGAATAGGAACTCGTGAACTTTCCATTGATGAAAACGACAAATTAAGCACTTTTGGCAAATTAGATCACAAAAAATTACTTAACATGATAGAAGTTAATGCCATAGCTCCTGTCATGGTTACACAACAATTTCACGATTTATTACTAAAGGGTAATAATCCAAAAGTTATTAATATTTCATCCATTCAGGGTTCCATCGATCATAATAGCAGCGGGGGCAGTTATGGTTATAAGGCAAGCAAAGCCGCATTAAACATGTACAGCAAAACACTGGCAAATGATTTGCTGCCTGAAAAAATCTACACCATGATGTTCCATCCTGGTTGGGTTCAGACAGATATGGGTGGTCAAAGTGCCAGCCTGACTCCCGAAGAATCCGTTTCAAATATGATCGATTTGATTGACGGATTTGGGAAAGCCCAAACAGGCCGATTTTTTAATTATAACGGCAAAGAACTCGAGTGGTAATAAAGTGGTAGGAGATCATTGATCAATGTTTATCGTTTTCCTGTATTTCGATATTGACTGTATGCTCCCCAAAATAATAATACGAGAAAACTTACACCCAGCAGCAGGAAGACAATAACTATACCTGATATGGAGAAGAACCCCATAGGTGCCGGTTTAAACTCTGCACGGGCAAACTTCTTATAACCTGTTGTATCAATATTCCAAATACCTGTTTTGTTAATTTGCTGATACCATTCTGTGGTGTCCGATGCCATCGAAGAGAAACTGAAACCATCTTTCGGGGCATACATATCCGGTTTCCCATATCTGAAAATGATATTTGAAAGGGTATTGGCTCTTACACTTTCCATATCATAGACAAATGTATGATCCTTCAACTTAAAACGTCCGGCGGGCAATATGCCATCAATCCATTTCATTCTGACAGACGATTTGTCCACTACAAAAAGAACCCGAATTTTATGGATCTGTGTGTTCCATTGCAGAAGGGGCTTCAATAAGTATGTGAATCCATCAGTATATTCAATATCGTACCCATCCCGGACATGCGAACCATGGGTTTTTACCAGGTAATGTGTAATAATGCGGGAGGTATCTTTTGGAAAGGTGAATTTCCACGTGTTCCATTTATCACCTGTCACCTCCATTCCGGGGATGGTTATCATCTGATTAGTATCTACCTGCATATGAGTTATTTTGTTACCGTTAATGGATATCTCCGGATGACTCCAGTTACCAAATTTTACGGTATCAATAACATCATTATGATAATAACCGGAAACCGGCACACCCATTTGCAACGATAGGTTTTGACCGGTGGTATTGATTACAGAATACTCTTCTTTTACAGCGGCGAACCCATTGTAGAGATGTACGATGATCCCGGCTTTTTCAAGTTTCAATGCATGTTTTCCGATATCGGATATATTTAAAATGACGAAACTTTTCCCCGCTCCGGTATTTTTAAATGCACCAACCGTCTTCGTTTGGTAATCCATATTCGTACAGGATTCGACTGAAAACAGTAAATATAACAGGATAAATAAACTACGTACACTAACCTTAAGCATCCCTTTTCGAGCTTGTGATCTGTTAATTGATCAAAGGTATTCTTTTTTCAGTTAGCTTGAAAGTGTAAATACTCACGGATTGATTTCCCAGCCTATCAGACTTTGAATATCCTCTGATGATAGTGGCTCTTTCATGCCGTACTTTGTAGCATGCATTGTTTTTACCATATACTTTAACGCTGGTTCAATCCAATGCCTGTTATCCTCATCCATCTCATCAATCATTAGTGCTATTTGGAAAAGATGAATCAGACGTTTAAATACAGGCTTGGCCGAACTTTCCATCACATCCCTGCCCTGTTCAGGCAGAGCTTCCATAACTTTTTGCAGAGTAGACACTTCTTTCTTAATATCATTTCCGAAATCCCTTGATTTACGGGACATTTTGCTGATCTCTTCGAGTAAATAATTCATTCCATGTGTCTTCTGTGAGGCGCGCAAAACGTCCAGGACTATTATATTGCCCGAGCCCTCCCAGATAGGTAAAACCAGCAGGTCACGATATATTCGCGGCATAACGGTATCCTCTACATATCCCATGCCTCCCATAAGTTCCATTGATTCACGACCTATATAGACAGATGTCTCTGCTGAAAACCACTTGGACATCGGAATCAGCACCCGGCATAAATGAGCAGCTCGTTCATCACCATGATCAGCGGCATCCATTGTACGGATGGTCTTCCATACAAAAAGAAAATTAGCTATATGTAATGTCCCCAACTCCCATAATTTATCGCGGATCAATGCGTGTTGCAGAGCTGTTTTCCCAAATGTTTTTCGATAGGCAAGATACTCATATGCCTCGATCAACGCCCGTCTCGCTCCCGCTACTGCCGTCACCGAGTTGTACAGCCGGCTCAGGTTTATCATCTCTGTCATCATTTTAAAACCTTTACCTTCTTCACCGATCATTTTTCCGATCGTATCTTTTAAGGCAATCTCGGCAGTTGCCATTGAGCGAACGCCCAGTTTATCCTTCAACCGTATATATTCCATTGGATTACGTGTACCGTCGGTCAACACTTTCTCAACAAGGAATAATGATAATCCTTTCGTTCCCGGCAGATCATTTGTTCGGGCAAGCACCATCATCACATCCGCATTGGCATTGCTGCAAAACCATTTTTCGCCATTTAAGCGATACAAATTTCCTTCAACATGCGTTGCCGTAGTACGGTTGGCACCGACATCCGATCCGCCTGCTTTTTCGGTAAGAAACATAGCTCCCGTTAACAGGTTCTTTCCATTTCTACTCGATAAGCCAGGAATAAGGCGTTCTTTATCTTCTTCTTCACCAAACAGAGATAACAAGCGGGCCGCGCCATCTGTCATGCACAGCGGACAATAAACTCCCAGCTCTGTCATAGCATAGAGGTGTCCGACAGAAAACCCAAGCATATGCCCTTGCTTCTCAAACCCATGCATTAATTCAGGATTCCATTTTACATAGAACATCTCTGTTTCGGCAGCCATATCCATCAATTTCCAGTAGGAAGGATGAAATTCGATTTCATCAAGTTCCTCACCATATGGAGTTCTTTTCCTGATTTCTGGTCCGAATTGATCTGCCTGCTCCGATAACACATTCATTTGTGTTGCCGCCTCTTCTCCAATCCATTCCAGTTTATCTGTCATATATTTCAGGGCCTTCTGACTCATATATTTTTTCAGATAAGCCCTAAAAATTTTATCACTTTGATAAAAATTGTTGCTCTTCGAAGCAGTTGGATCTAAAACTCTGTTTCCAGGATCCGTTTCTGATGATGTGATGTGATGAACAGTCTTCATAACCGGTTATTTTTGATTAATGAACTAATGGCATCTATTTTAATTAACGATACTTAGAGGCGAAAAGCACGTTTTTTTTCATTAATACAGAGTGTCAGTGTGTTAAAGCGTTAGAGTTGATAAGTTGTCAGCTTTCAGCAATCAGCTATATACAATTAGCATTGAACAATGAGTAATGCATAATTAGTAATTAACAGAAGTCTGCAGAATACAGGAGGCAGAATCGAGAATTTAGATTTAAGCATGCAGAAAAGATCGTCCAGTCATGCTATCCTCTCTTGAACGTTCCATTTACTATACAAATGAAGTCAAAGAATTAATTTGTAAATTCCTTCCCTTGGGATGGTGTAGGTTAGGGTTCGCGATCAAAGCCAAATGTATTAATCACTGTGCCAGATGAAAAGGCAAAGAGATCTCTTACAACTTAACACTACTATTTTACATCTCGCAAAGCGTTTGTCATTTGCTTTATATAATCTATGTTGGAAAATAAAAAACCCGGTCGTCGTTAAACAACCGGGTCCTGACTTACACTAAAAGACAATCACTCAACTACTTCATATCCTAAATCGGCGATTTTATCTTTGACAGCTATTAATGTGTCTTCATTGCCATTGAAGGTGAATTCAACCAATTCGGCGTTCCGATCGGCTTTGACATTATCCACACTGTCTATTCTGGGCAGCATCTTCCTGATTTTGTTTTCACAACCTTCGCAGTGCATTCCTGTTACTTTTAATTTTACGTCTGCCATAATTTTACCTTCTGTTTATTTTGTGATGATTGTTGGTTGTGAGTAGTTGGTGGATAGTGGCAAATTTACACCCAACGACCAACAACTAACAACAATCTCATTTAACTCATTCATTTATTCAGTGCATATTCGGGTTGAATATTGACTTTTTGAAGCCTTCGGGAATTTGTAACCACATTGATGGAACTGAAAGCCATCGCTATCTCTGCGAGAACCGGGTGCATCATACCTAAAATAGCCAGCGGTACCATGATCACATTATAGAAGAAGGCCCAGAACAGGTTTTGCTTGATCTTGGTAAATGTCGCCCGGCTTAGTTTAACAGCCTTGACAACGGCACTTAATTCACCCTGTACAAGTACGAGATCACCTGACTCAATAGCGACATCCGTACCCGTGCCAATAGCGATACCGACATTGGCTTGTGTCAATGCAGGCGCGTCATTAATACCGTCACCGACCATCGCAACTAACTCACCTTGATTTTGCAGCCGTTTGATTTCGTCGGCTTTTCCATCAGGTAATACATTCGCGATAACACGATCAATTCCAACTTCAGCACCAATGGCTTTGGCCGTCCGCTCATTATCTCCTGTGATCATGACCGGGGAAAGACCATATTTCTTCAATGCAGCAATGGCATTTTTACTGTCCTCCTTGACCTTATCTGCCACAGCAATAATACCGCTCAGTCGATTATCCACAGCCACGAACATTGCTGTTTTAGCCTGGTTTTCGAGCTTTTTCTTGTCGTCCAACGCTACGGTATCTATTTTGACACCATTTTCTTCCATGAGTTTTTGTGTACCGACCAAGACCTTCTTTCCGTTGATCAACGCTTTGATACCTTGTCCGGTCACGGCCTCAAAATCTTCAGTTTCGGGCAGATGTCCATTACGCTGTTTCATATAATTGACAATAGCCTCTCCCAGCGGATGTTCTGAATTATTTTCTGCGCCGGCAGCGAGATGTAACATCTCATCTTCCGGCAAGTTATTCAATGAAATTACATCCGTGACGCCCGGCTTCCCTTCCGTGATGGTCCCTGTTTTATCTAAAACAATAGTTGTGACATCCTTCATCATCTGAATGGCGGAGCCTTTACGAATGAGCACACCATTGGAAGCTCCCATACCGGAACCGACCATCAGAGCCGTAGGAGTTGCCAATCCAAGCGCACAGGGACATGCGATAACTAATACGGCTACTGTGGCATAAACCGCTAGTGCGGTAGCTCCCATTCCGGGATTAACCCATGGAATAAACCCGGATGCCCATACGGCTACGCTGTGAAATGTGGCCGGGAAAATCAGCCATGCTGCTAATGTTAATAATGCGATCCCAATAACTACCGGGACAAATACACCGGTTACCCGGTCCGCAAATTCCTGTATCGGCACTTTCGATCCCTGTGCTTCCTCAACCATTCTGATGACCTGGCTGAGAAATGTATCTTTGCCTACTTTTGTCGCTTTTACTTTCAAAACACCGTTTTTATTGATAGTGGCCCCGATCACTTCATCATCTTTCTTCTTCTCCACAGGCATCGATTCACCGGTGGCCAGCGATTCATCTACGCTGCTGCTTCCGCTTACAACAATACCGTCGGTCGGTATTTTTTCACCGGGTTTAACGACCATGATATCCCCTTTCTTGAGCATGCGAACGGGGACTTTGATTTCTTCGCCATCGCGTTCGACGATAGCTTCTTTAGCTTCAAGCGTTAATAATTTTTTGATAGCCTGAGACGCACGTCCTTTGGCTTTGGTTTCGACATATCGGCCCGTCAGGTGAAAGGCCATGATCATACCGGCGACACCTGCGAAATTATGAAACGCGGGAATAGCAAGAGCCACAAAACCCGTTGCCAGTGAAGCCAGCGTGCCCATGGCGATCAACACATCCATATTGGGAGCCAAATGAGTAGCCGATTTCCAGGCACTTCGGATCGTATCCCAGCCGGGATAAAAGATGGCAATGGATGATAAAACAAGCATTGCGATATCATAGGTGATTTTTCCCAGAAAATAATAACCAAATATCATTTCCGGTAACATCCAAAGTATGATTGGGACGGTAACCCCCCATGACCACCACATTCGTTTGCTAGCCAGATCAATTTTACGCTGTTCTTTATCCTGTTCAATTTCAGCAGCCGATTGTGTTTCATCTGCCTGTTCTTCGTCGGTTACCACTTCATATCCTACATTATCAACGGCTGTAACGAAATCAGCCAGATTTACTAACTTGGGATTGAATTTAACCTGTGCCGTTTCAGTAGCCAGGTTAACGGTTGCCGTTTCAACACCTTCGACCCCGTTTAAAGCTTTTTCAACCGCAGATACACAACTGGCACAATGCATACCATCGATTCGCAGTGTCTGGGAAACATTATTTTCCCGTACTCCGTAGCCGACGTCTTCCACAGCTTTTTTAAACGCAACATTATCTACTTTGTCGGAATCATATTCTATCGAGGCTGATTCGGTCGTAAGGTTAACATTGGCAATTTTTACCCCCTCGAGTTTTTTTAATGATTTTTCAACGGATGCCACGCAACTTGCGCAGTGCATCCCGTCAATTTCAAGTGTTTCTTTCTTGTTAGCCATAATAATAATCTCTCTTTATCCGTGTTTTCTGAATTTGCTCAATACAGACATCACTTCATTTATTTTTTCATTCTTTAAATTCGTATCATCACTCTTCATCGCATCTGACACGCATGTATTCAAATGCTGCTGCATGATCTGATCTTCCACACCCCGCAGGGCTGACACGATAGAGGCGGTCTGAGACAGGATATCAATACAATAACGGTCCTCTTCGACCATTTTCTGTATACCCCGTATCTGACCTTCTATTCTCTTCAACCTGGAAACGGCTCTCGCTTTCTCTTCTGAATTCATCATAATAAATTTTTCATGCATGTCGGTTATTGATTTCATTACCAATATACTATACCCCCCTATAGTATGTCAAGTAATAATTTGATTTTTTTCTAAGGATCTTCGAGGATGAAAAACGGATAATTGGTAGTAAGTTGTTGGTGGAAGTTTGAGTTTTCAGCAATCAGCTTTATCAATTAGCAATGAGTAATGAGTAATTAGTAATTATCTCTGTAAACACAGTGTCTCATTTTGCGATCTCTGTGGTTAAATTAAATCTGCGAAAATCCGTTTAATCTGCATTCATCCGCGTTCTATTTTTTTAATAAAAGTTATGCACCCTCTATTTAAATACCTGAAAATTTAAGATATTATCTCAATTACAGACTCACGGCATTTCTACCCATGAAAAAATTTAATGTTGACATCTTACCCCAGCCCACCGATTCGACCTGCGGACCCACAAGCCTGCATGCGGTGTATTCGTATTATGGTGATGATATTCCCTTACAGGATGTCATCGACCAGGTTCATTGTTTTGAAAATGGTGGCACATTAGCCGTTTTTCTGGCTATTCATGCCCTAAAAAGAGGT
>DATFMH010000237.1:0-3280 GCA_035267045.1 Balneolales bacterium | reverse complement strand
AGGCTGATCATGACACACCGTGGCTAGTGACCAACCGCCTGCCGTTGTTTGTACAGATTGCCGAGCCCTCTGATACGATGCAGGTGAAGATGACCCTTAATGGGGAACCGGTCAAATTGACAAAAGCCTACTCCTCGGTACATCCGCATGCCCGTGATTTTGTCGGGTTTTATGTGGATTGCACCGGGCTAAAGCCGGGCAAAACGTATCATGTACAACTGCATCTGCCGAAGTTACAAGCAGGACAGTTCCAGGGGCTGTTTTTTAATAACGTGGTAACAGGATATACCCATAAAATAAAATAAAACGAGTATTAATAGATCGCGGATTATGTTGAATTTTAGAAAAAGACGATTGTCCGCTGATCACGAACAACTAACCAACAACATAAAGAGATTCCGGGGTCCGACCCGGAATCTCTTTGTTACTGGCTATGAAATTAATCACCGATAAACAGGTAAAAAATGGCTGATGAACATAATAATCAAATTTCAAGACGTGATTTTTTGAATTATGCACTTGCTCTTTCGGGGGGGATGGCGGTGAGTAAGAAAGGGATAGCTAAGAATCCTATGGTAGAGAATATCTTTTCCGGTAAAAAGGGGAAAAAGCCAAACATATTGTTCATCATAACCGATGAATTTAACCCGGAAATATCGGGTCCATACGGGAATAAACTGGTTAAGACTCCAGCACTTGACAAGATGGCCAAAGAAGGGGTAACATTTAACAATTGTTACACCAATTCACCATTATGCTGCCCATCCCGATTATCCTTTATATCCGGTAAGTATACAAGCCGGACAGGTGTTTGGGGTAATCAATGTTGGTTACCGGATGAAAAGTACCCGTCAATTGCGCATGAACTTCAGAAAGAAGGTTATGATACCGTGTTATCCGGTAAAATGCATTTTGATAAAACGAGGCGTTATGGATTTACTGAATTATTTCCAGGATGGGAAAATCAACACATTAAAACCGGGTTAGTAGACAGGAGGGCTCCTGATGATACATCGGTAAATTATGCGAGCTGGAAACAGAGGGCGAAATCTTTTCATACGGGAAGTCGAAGTTCTCATATAATTGGTCATGATGAAAAAGTCACAAAATTTGCAAGTGATTACATCCAAAAAAGAACAGACGAGGATAAGCCCTTTTTCATGATCGCCGGTTACCTGGCGCCCCATTTCCCTCTTGTATTTCCGAAAAAATATTATGAAAAGTATAAAGGTAAGATCGGTATGCCGAATATTCCTCATGGCGAACTGCAAATGCAGCCTCGTAATTACCAGCAGATCAGGCGGGGTTTTGGTTTTGTGGATATGAAACCAAAAGTTGAAATTAAAGGCAGGGAGTTATATTACAGTGGTGTTAGCTGGGTAGACCATCAGATTGGTAACCTTCTTAATGTATTGGATAATAGTAAAGTAGGAGAGGATACCGTTGTTATCTTTACCGCCGATCACGGGGAAAATATGGGTCGACACGGAATGTGGTGGAAAAATAATATGTATGACTCTGGTGCCAAAATACCGTTAATTATTCGATGGCCGAAGCGATGGAAAGGTGGACAACGAAGGGGAAAAGTCTGTAGTCTGCTGGATGTCAATCTAACGATAATGGACCTAGCCGGGGCAAAACCACCGGGTGACTGGAATGGTGACTCTATGGTATCATGGCTGGATAATGCGGATGCATCATGGAAAGATTTTGCCATTAGTGAGTATTATGCAAAATATACATCATCGGGATTCGTCATGTTTCGTACGGGCAAATACAAGTATGTATATCACAGTAAGCCAATATATCCATATCCGCGGGAACATCAGCTATTTGATATGGAAAAGGATCCGGATGAGTTTGTTAACTTGCATTATGTACCGGATTATCAGCGTAGTATTAAAAAATATCATGAACAGATGGTAGATGTACTCGGCGAAGATCCGGATATGACGGAGATCAGGTGTAACAGGCAAATCGATAAACCATATAAGAGATCTTAATAATGAAACAGAATGCGAATTAAGCGAATACAGTCGATCGATTTAACAACCAGAAGCCGAATGGGTTAAACTATGAATAACTCCGGGTGTAAGCCCGGAGGCTTTGTTAATTATTGATTGTTATGAATGATTACGGAATAGTTGTAAAAAGCAGTTATTTACAACCACAGGATTTACGAATGATCAATTCAGTATCTACTACTATATTTTCAACGGTATCATCCCCATCAATGCAGTCAATAAGTTTTTTAGCTGCCTTTTTCCCAACTTCATAAGCTGGCTGGCGAATTGTCGTTAGGGGGCAGGGCAATAATTCAGCGCGTATATCATCGGTGAAACCTACAATGGCTATATCATCAGGTATGTTTAATCCCGCATCTCTTATGGCTCGCATAGCACCAAAAGCAGCCGGATCGTTAACAGCGACAACGGCTCTGGGGCGTTTGTTTTTAGGAAGTTTCAGCAACTTATTCATAGCTTTATAACCACCGGATTCCTGAAAACCGGATTCAATAATGAGTTCTTCATTGATTTCTAAATTGGCTTCTTTTAAAGCTTCTTTGAAACCTTCCAAACGTTTCAAACCGATAGAAACCTTGGATGGTCCACTTAAATGAGCCAGTTTCTTATAACCATGATCTATTAGATGTTTGGTAATCTGCCTGGAACTTTCTTTATCATTGATACCCACTGTACTGGCCCCGATACCTTCGACATACCGGTCAAAAAAGACGACAGGATAGTTTGAGTTGATCAGTTCCTTATAGAGTTTAAAGTTTTTAACAGATTCGGCAGTTGAAATTAAGATACCGTCAACACGGTGTGATTCCAGTGTATTTATCGCATCTTTTTCACGCTTCTGTTTTTCCGCGGAATGTGTAAGTATTAAGTGATATTGACGCTGATAGGTTACTTCTTCAATACCACGAATAACTTCCGGAAAGAAAGAGTGGGAAATTTCAGGTACGACAACACCTATCGTATAGGTTTTATTTAACACCAGACTTTTGGCAATTTGATTTGGTTTATACCCTAAACGCTTAGCCGTATCAAGAACTTTCTTTCTTGTCTTGTCGTCTACATTTTCCCGGTTATTCAATGCCCGGGAAACGGTCATAACAGAAATACCTAATTCTTTTGCAATTTCTTTCTGTGTTGCTCTAATAGCCAATTTGTAACCTCATAACTCATTAACGTGGTAACAAAATGATGATAATATAAATAAAATCAATGAAAAATTATATTTACTTCTTTATCCTATAAATAATCTATGGTGT
>DATFMH010000236.1:0-8043 GCA_035267045.1 Balneolales bacterium | reverse complement strand
TGCTGATTTTGAAGTACCTGAAAGCCTGTGCAAGCTACTCTTGGTGCTTGTCCAATATGGTGGCATTTCTACGATTAAACCTATTTGTGAAGTTTGACCTGAGGAAGCTGTTAAGTGAGCCTTTTGAACCACCAGATCCACCGGAGGGCACTGATCATATACAGATAAATTTATTTGAATGGGGGGATTGATTTTGAAACAGCGAAATAATCTGTCCTAATCACACAGAAAGCTTTATATTTGCGGAAAGTCTAAACGTTTTGGACAGCTATGTCATTTTTCCATCTAAAGTTACTAAATCCATAACAAACTGTCTTGTTACAGACGTTATGCTTAGTTTATCTTGTAAGATAATAATGTCAATGTTGCTTTGTACAAAGCAACAGGTCCTGTGGGTGAAGTACCTGACATTTCATTATAGTTTATCTTTACAATACCAATATCAGGTTCAATCCAGTAAGTAATAGTACCTTTATCTCGATAAGTACTGATTTTTTGAACTATTCGATAACTCTTATAGGATTTATCTTTATCCCAGCTAAGAGAATCCTTAGAAATAATAGTATACCTGCTATTATTATCAGTCCATTTTTCACCAACTTTTAAAGGATAGGCTATTTTTGTGGCAACAACATTTTGTGGAAAACTAAAACGAAGAGCATTTCTTGAGTAACTAATAGCTATCGAATCTGTGTGCAGTACTCGTAAAATTACTGGAGTATAAACAACATGTCCATTGGGTAAAGTAAAAGTAGAATCAACAAGTCGGTGATATTGCAGGATCCACAAAGATTGGATTTGCTCTGATGTAGTATCTGTTTGTAAAATTTTTACTAGCATCGTATCCTGTTTTAGATTAGGAGAACTATAATTATATATAGCATAGGTCCAAGTACTACCTGGAGATAATGGAAAAGATGAGGATAGTCTTTTGAATTGCTTGGTGCCGAATAAACTGCAACCTGAGATGATGGTAACCGTAATAAAAATTTTAATAAAAATCGGTATGCGTTTCATAAGAATTTCCATTTCTAATCAACCACAATCATTTTTTTATCAAATAAATAGTTCTGAACTATCTGTAAATTTGATATTAAAAATGCTTCATCTTTGATAGTGAGACCTATTTTGTGAAAAAAATAATGGGATTCATGAATTCATTTATTTCTTGCAGGAATTTTATTATAGGGTAGAGAGCCTTTATTTGCAACATTTCTCGAACGTAACTTATTAGCTATCATATAGTTTATGATAAATTTATTAACAAAAGAAACTAAAGACAAGTATTTAGATTAAATATGATCATCCAAATAAGAGGTGCTTTGAAACTATACTTAGCAGACAAAAAGAAAAATCCGTACGGAATGAGGAATAGGTTCGCAATGAATTCAATTTAATACCCTAAAGTCTCATGAAGTGAGAGCATTAAAAAGGTATATTAATATCATATTGTACCCCAAAATTAAATACAATCGATTGCTATCGATCTATTTATACCATCCAAAGAAAAACGTGATGAGGCCGTTTATAAGGCTGTTAAAAGAGTATTGCGAGAAGAAATGCCTGAAATATTTCAAAAAGCTACCCGAAAAAAAGAGCTCAGAACAGAAGATGTGATGCAAATATTACAATGTTCTCGAAGGCATGTGCAATATCTGAGAGATTCCAACCAAATTGAATTTCATCAAACTGCAAGAACTATTCGATATACAATAGAGGCAGTGGATGATTTTTTGAATAGAGGGAAAGTTGTGGGGGCGGAATAATTGAAAATAGTTTGCCGGGTTATAATTCCGAGGCTCACTAAAATTATTTGATTTACATGATACTTATTTAAAAAACTTATGTAATAATTTGTATTTATAAAAAAATAACCTTATTTAATTTTAGATACGTATCCAAAATTAGATGCTTTGTGGTTTGTATAATCCGCTAATTAATAAGGGATTTATTAAAACATAACCTGGTTAAATTAATCCTCGATAAATATGAAGATGGGTTTTAGGTTAATACATAAATAAAGGGGAGATATTCTATGTATAATTATTTAAAAAAAACTTTAGGAATACTTTATGCAATTATTTTTATTACATTTCAATGGCAATTAGCAAACGCCCAATACAAACCATTAATGGGTAAAACATTACCAGGTGGAATAGTTAATTTAGCTAATCTAAAGACCTCATTAAGTAAGAATTTAAACCGACCAAAGTTTATTCCACACATTAAATTACAGTTTTCAAGTAAGAGAGAAAAGTATCGATTAAAACAGAAGGCTAACTCTAGACTTAAAGCAACTGAAGAACTAGATAATTCATCGAAAGTGAAAAGTTCGCAACATACACAATCGCTTTCATCGGGTGGATTTGAGACAACTCAAAGTATAAAATCTTCTCAATTTACAAGTTTTGATGGTGTCACAGAATGGAATGGTTATCCACCAGACCCAAATTTAGCTGTTGGTCCTAATTATATTGTAGAAGCAGTTAATAGAATGTTAGTTGTATTTAATAAATCTGGAGTTAGTGAATATGAGATAGATTTTGGCACTTTTTTTTCTAATTTTGTAAATAGTAATGATAATATTGGTGATCCTAAAATAATATATGATCAATATTCAAAAAGATATGTACTAGTTATTCTTGACTTTACTAAGGGCACTTACTTAATTGCAGCAACTGAAACTACAGATCCGTTGGGTAACTGGTATAAATATAGTTCAAATGCAAAATATGATGGAAACCTATATACAGGAAATTATCCTGATTATACGGGTCTCGGTTATGATAGTAACGTTATTTATGTAACATCGAATCAATTTACTGTCCCCGCATCAAAAGCAACAGATAGTGATTTTGCTTTTTCTAAGATTCGTATGTTCTACAAATCCCAGCTTTATAACGATCATACATTAACATATGCAGATTTTGCTGGTATGGAAGATAGTTATGGTAAAGTTTGGGCTATCAAACCTGCTCATCACTATGGAAATACTTCTAGCGCTTATTTAATTAATACAGAATTAGGTGGTGGAAGTTCTGTGACGTTATGGAGAATAGATAACCCTCTAACTAATCCGACTCTCAGTCAGCAAGATATTATTAATGTTGCTAGTTATTCTAGTCCTGTTAGCGCTGTAGAGAAGGGTTCTAATGATAATTTAGATGCAGGTTTTACATTTACTCAAGATTGTGTATGGCGAAATGGTTATCTATATACAGCTTTCACAACAAAACATGACTGGGGTAGTGGTAATGTTGATGCGATTCAATATTTAAAAATAAATACAAAGACGAATGGTCTCCCAATTGATGCTGTGTATGGTAGTCCTACAGCATATTATTTTTATCCTAATATATCTGTGGATAAGTATGGTGATATGGCAATTGTTTTTAATCGGTCAAGTTCAAGTGAATATGGAAGTGTTCGTTGGACTTATAGAAGAGCTGATGATAAAACAGCTAACCCAAGTCAATCTTTAAAAGAGGGAAAGTATTCTTATGATTATCTTGATGATAATAATAAAAATCGATGGGGTGACTATACTGGAATTTGCATAGACCCAAATAATGAAAATAAAATTTGGTTTTGCGGAGAATGGGCTTATGATGCCGTTACTTGGTCTACTGAAATAGGAAGTGTTGATTTTTATCCCTACGCATTAAGCGGTGACATTACTAGTAACCGTACTCTCAATGGGTCTTATGTTGTCCCTCATTCATTATCGGTACAATCTGGAGCTACTTTAACAATAGATGCTGGTTCTGTACTGGGACTTGGCAATAATGTCTCAATAAATATTAGACCGGGAGCTAAATTAACTGTAAACGGTATTTCAAATTCACCAGTTCATTTTCAACGTCTTTATGCTGATACTGCATGGGGTCAGATTTATTTGTATGGCGACGGAAATCAGTTTACCTGGACTCTCTTCGATGGTGGAAATAAAAATGTTGGTGTTGGAAGCACGAATAATACATTTACCGACTGTACCTTCCGTAATGGCTGGCGGGGTGTGAGTTCCGGTTCCAATCAGTCAGGCAGTGGTAACAGTAGTTTTACCATGACCGATTGTATGGTTGAGAATAATAGTTCGGTTGGAGTGGTTGCTTATTATTCGAATGTGAGTTTATCCGGTACGACCATCCAAAATAATGATCAGGCTGGTTTATGGCTTTATAATAGTTCTTCTAATAGTTTCTCACGAAATGCATTCATATCAAATGGAACGACGAGTTCAGGTAGAGATGGTATGGAAGTTGTTGGAGGAAGTGATGTTTCCTTTACTCCTTCCGGTTTAAACTTAGTTGCTAATAATCCCACAGATCAAATTAATGTAGATGCTGGTTCAAGTTTGATAATGGGAGATCCTAGCTTACAAGAAATGGGATATAATAGTATATATGGCGGAAGTGGATATCATATTAACAATCAAAGTTCCACGACAGTAGGGGCTTATGGAAATTGGTGGGGTACCTCCAGTCCATCATCCTATCTTTTCTTGGGATCAGTGGATTATTCCGGGTATATGAGCTATGACCCTTGTGTCCAAATTGGTGGATGTGGCGTAGCCTCAGATCAATATCCCCAACAGGTAGGCCCTTATACCTTACAACTAATGGTAGTAAAGAATACAGCCAGCAAGGCTAGTTCAGAATCGAGCGGTGAATCTATAAAATCTGGTAATAAAATCTCCACAACCTTCACTCCTGTTTCAAAATCAGTATACCGTAAGAAAAGACGGGCTCTGATGCATTCGTTATGGTCTTCGATTACTAATGATAATAATGCCAATAGGCTTATGTCTGAGATGCACGAATTATATCGGTTGGATCTGGAATCCCATGGAGATACAAGTTTTACCAGTGAACGAAATACTGACCGGTTAATGTGGCGTTCCATGATACAGAAATATCTGATTGGTAAACAGATTCAGAATGCCGGAGGTGTCCAATTATCTGCTTCCCAGGTTGCCGATCTGATGATCATGGATGAACACGAGGCCCAGCGTTTCGGAAAATATACAGAGGCAAGCAAGAAAGTGGATGAGTATACTCCATATATAACGGATCCGCGACAAAAAGTGGCCCTGGAGATTGATCATATGAACCTTATGAATGAACAGGGTAATTATAAACAGGCCCTGGCCATGCTGGATAATGTGGAACAGGGGGAAATCGCCCTTGGAATGAAATCAAAACGAGTCCACGCTTTGTATAAAATAGCACAGGACAATATGCAGCAGACTATGAAGAAACAACAGGCACAAGCAGGTAATCAAAATAAAAAGAAAATGGCCGCCACAACGTCAACCCAACCGGATAAAACAATATTACAGCCCAATTATCCCAACCCATTCAATCCAACCACAAACATTCGTTATGAACTGGCTAAACCGGAAGCTGTAAGGGTAACTGTTTATAATGTATTGGGACAGCAAGTTGCGGTGCTGGTCCAGGCTCATCAACAGGCCGGATGGCATCAGGCTACCTTCAATGGACTACATGTTTCCAGTGGTATGTATTTTTACCGTTTGAAAGCGGGAAATAAAGTATTGGTCAAAAAGATGCTATTACTTAAATAAAATAACAGAAGCGATGGGCTCCACCCGGTTAGGGTGGTGTCCATCTATTATCCGCTTAGGTGGACGCCACTATTGGAAGTGGAGCCCACCAGAAATTACCTAAATAATAACTGTTTTAACGGACTAACAAAGTCGGAGTGTTTTTATAAAATAATATGAGTTCGAGATATGCCAGAGCGTGTTAATAACCTCTTTTATAAGATATTTTCAGTTTTTGAGATACCATTCTATTGACCCCTAAATCCCGTAATGGGGACTTTTTCTCTACCTTTAGGAATTTTTTAGGGTAAATATTTTGTACTTAAGGACTGATATTTTGTAGTAATTTATTTTATCGAACACACGTTGATAAATTTTGCTGGTTTTAAAAAGTGGGAGACTCCGCCATAAAGCCTTATATTTAGCTTCAAAAACCGAATCAGATTATTATTTAATGAAGGACTATCTCGAAAAAATTATTACGGATGCACTCCGGAAATTTGACCAACTTAATGAAATACCGGAAATCATTTTAGAACAACCGCGAATTCCGGAACACGGCGACCTGGCTACGAATATCGCCATGCAGCTACCAAAAATCCTGCGCCGTCCGCCCCGGAAAATTGCGGAAGAACTGGTTGAGAACCTGGAATACGATACTAATAAAATTGCCTCCGTCGAGATAGCCGGTCCCGGGTTCATCAACTTCCGTTTTGGCGAAAACTGGCTGATCAATCAATTAGAAGAAATTGTTGCACGGCCTGCTGATTTCGGAAAATCGGAATTGAATAAGGATTTAAAAGTTCTGATCGAATTCGTATCTGCTAATCCGACCGGTCCGCTGACGGTTGGACACGGACGAAATGCGGTACTCGGTGATACACTGGCCCGGTTATATGAATGGACCGGTGCCGATGTAAACAGGGAATATTACTTCAATGATGCCGGACGGCAAATGCGCGTTTTGGGCGAAAGCGTAAAGGCACGGTATCGCGAAATTCTTGGCCTGGATACGGATTTTCCTGAAGGCGGGTACGAAGGGGTATATATCCGGGATATCGCTCAGCACATCATTGATACCAAAGGCAATTCCTTAAAGGATGAAGAAGATTTCACCCCGTTCAAAGAAATAGCGCAGGAAGAAATCTTCAAAGATATCCAGGGCACACTGGAACGGATGAATATCAAAATGGACCTGTTTTTCAATGAACATGACCTGTATGTCAGCGGAGCCATTGAAGAAACAGTCCAAAAATTGCGAGATCAGGATTTGGTTTACGAAGCGGAGGGTGCCACCTGGTTTAAAACGACGCAATTTGGAAAAGACAAAGACACGGTCATCATTAAGAGTACTGGTGAGCCCACGTATCGTTTGCCGGATATCGCTTACCATGCCAATAAAATTAACCGCGAATACGATCTGTGCATCGATATTTTCGGCGCCGATCATATCGCCACCTACCCGGATGTAATATCCGGGGTAAAAGCTCTTGGGTTGGATGAATCAAAGATCGACGTCCTCGTCTACCAGTTTGTTACGCTTGTCAAAGACGGTAAGCCGTTCAAGATGAGTACCAGGAAAGCCAATTTCGTAACACTCGACGAGTTGATGGATGAAGTGGGGGCCGATGTTACCCGTTTTTTCTTCCTGATGCGTTCCCCGACCACACACCTGGAATTCGATATTGGTCAGGCCAAAGAAGCCAGTGAGAAAAACCCGGTATTTTATCTTCAATATGCTCATGCGCGTATCAAAAGTATTCTGCGCAAAGTAGCTGAAGAATATGATTTCAATGAGAAACCGTATCTTTCCCTGCTTCAGCATGAAGCAGAAATTACTTTGATCAAAGACATGCTGCAATTCCCGGAAATCATCCAGCTCAGTGCCGAAAGTAAAGAGCCCCACCGGCTGATCACCTACTTGAATGATTTAGCCAGTGATTTCACCCAATTTTACCATCATTGCCATGTTATGGGTGAAGATATCGCCCTGGCCCACGCCCGGACAGCGTTGATGGAAGCCCTGGTACAATTGTTGGCAAACGGGTTGCACATACTTGGTATTTCGGCACCAGACAGAATGTGATTCAGTTAGCAGTTAGCAGTTAGCAGTTAGCAGTTAGCAGTTAGCAGTAAAAAATAAAAAAAAAGAAGACAGAATGTAAGCCACTCGTTACTGGACAGCGTCCAGTAACGAAAATCCGGACACTCTGTGTCCGGTCACAATATTCACCACAAATCATTCAATTTAAATTCCTTCCCCCAAGGAACGTGTAAGCCTGTTCCGCAGAATTTCAGGAGTTAGGGTTCGTGATCAAAGGCATGTGAGTTAATTTGTTTATGGGTCCTCTGGCATTCTCTTACCGTTGATAGCACTTATGGCAATGCCACGGGAGGGGATCACCACGTCTTTCATTCGGCATTTGCCTCATTCCATCCTCGTGATGACAGTCAGGCGTTTTTTGCGTGATCTTCTGTTG
>DATFMH010000235.1:0-18991 GCA_035267045.1 Balneolales bacterium | reverse complement strand
TTTGATACCAGTTTCCTGCCCAGTCGCGATCTGATATTTGAATTCGACCTGGTGGAAAATGAAAAAGGGCTTATCGCACAGGATATCGTACTTATTTCAGCACCGTAAATTCAATGATCAGTGGAAGTACTTAGAGTTATTCCTGATATGGAAATTTAAAGACACAGATCTTAAAAATAAGATACCGGCTACCGGATGAAAAACTGGTAACAACCAACTACAAACTACCATCGCAAACTCAAAATGAAGTCATCCCGGAACCACGATCCGGGATCTCATGGATAAGGCATTAACGTACCAGCCTATGATCACGAACCCCATCCTAAACCTTCCCCAGGGAAGGAGTAAGATAAGATTAATCCCCTCCAATGGAGGGGCGTAGGGGTGGGTTAACGTGCCAACAAGCTATTGCGTTATTTGAGGTTAACGTTGATCACACCTATGGCAAGATATCGGGGGATCGCCCCGATGGCTTATCGGAACATTCTTTTGCGGTTGTTCATGCCGTTATTAAACCCCTTCGGGGTTTGGAATGCTTCTCATTTTTTCTTCGGGTTACACCCGGAGCTATTCAAATTTATTTCTCATCACAGGGTTCTGAGCGTTGGTTTTAAGTAGGAGGCAGAGCCTCATTCTCTGCGTGAAGGGGCAGAGCCCCATCACGAGATATATTTTAGCCCCATCACGAGATATATTTTAGCCCCATCACGAGATATATTTTAGCCCCGTCACGAGATAAAACCGGAGGATGGAACTCAATAATTATTAAACCCCTTTAGGGTTTGGGCTTTTCCCCATTTTTCTCCGGGTTACACCCGGAGCTATTCATATTAAAGCCCATTCGGGCTTTGCATTGTTAACCGGCAGAACTTATTGTTCATTGCTCATTGAACACTGTAACCCACTGTGCCTTTGGAACTCTGGAAATTTGTGCCTTAATACCTCAATACACTCAATAACTTAATAACTACTCCTTTCCAGCTTGAACTCTGTTTTCTGCTGCGTATATTAGAGATCTTACACAGGCATAACTGCCCGGACATTAATTCCAGATCAATATTTTTACGATGGCGTCAAAAAATATACTTGTAGCTTTTGGAGGTGTTTCACCCGAACATGAAGTATCTGTAATAACCGCTTTGCAGGCCGCAAGTGCTTTAGAGGAAACACCATATTCACCCATCCCGCTTTATGTTACCAAGAGCGGTAAATGGCTGACCGGATCCCCATTACTGGATCTCGAAAATTACCAGGATCTTAAGAAACTTGAGACGTTGGGTTCTGCCTGCACATTCACCCACACATCAGACGGCCGGGCGGTGCTGATGGAAACGGAAGCAAAAGGATTATTCAAGAAACCTGCTCAACATAATATTTATGCTGTACTGACCGCTTTCCATGGATCGGAAGGCGAAAACGGGGCTTTTCAGGGATTATGTGAGATGTTCAACTTGCCATACACGGGGAGTGGAATCCTCGGTTCGAGTGTGGGAATGGATAAAAGCGTAGCTAAGGACGTATGCCGTAGCCACAACCTGCCGGTCGTTCCATCCGTAACATTCTATGAAAACGAATGGGAAGAAAATCAGGAAGAGATTCTAAAAAAAATTAATAATCTGAGCTATCCTGTATTTGTTAAACCTGATCGTCTGGGCAGTTCTATCGGGGTAATGCAAAGTAAGGATGAAAAGAGTATCATAGATACTATTGAAACAGCTTTTCGCTATGATGCCAAATTAATTGTTGAAAAAGCCATAACACCGTTAATGGAAATCAACTGTTCGGTATTGGGTAACAGTAAAAAAGCGGAAGCCAGCGTCTGCGAACAGCCCAAGGGGAATGCCGCTTTATTGACATTCGAAGATAAATACCTGAGTGGCGACGGTAAAGGAATGGCATCCGCCGATCGTATCATACCCGCACCTATATCAGATGAGTTAACCGAACGTATCCGGAAATTGTCCATACAAATCTTCCGGGAACTTGAAGCCGCCGGAGTGGCACGACTCGATTTCCTGATTAATTCGAAAACCGAAGAAATTTACTTTAACGAGATCAACACCATCCCCGGATCATTCTCCTTTTATTTGTGGAATAAATCGGGCTATGAATTTCCGCAACTCCTGGAGAAACTGATTGATATAGCGGTTGAAGCTCACCGCGAGAAAAACGGACGGGTACGAAGCTACGAAACAAACCTCCTCAATAAGAAATCCGTGGAAGGGATAAAAGGGCTTAAATTCAAAAAATAATACTACATAATACAAACTATTCGTTTCCAACCATTATATTCTTTTAAAACAAATATAATTAAGCAGCGTTTTGGGAAGTAAGGATTTATTCCCGATTACTACTTGTTATATTATCAAATAACATGATAGTCATCGAACTATCCTGTTGAAAGTTTTTTCAGATCATCATTAGTGAACCTTAATTCCGTTCAGATGAAAAAAATTATTAATGCTTCTATACCGGTTTTACTACTGTTCATCGTTGTGTCCTGCAGCCAAAAGACTGAAACGATTGTCGTAAAGCAAACTCCACAGGCAGCTGTGAAAAATGAAAAGTTCACTGCTCAAGATACGGCCGGGCAGCAGGAACAGGTATTGAACTATGGCGAATTAAATAATATTGAAAGCCTCGATCCATTATTTGCGATCAATAATGCCAGTCAGCGTATTATTATGTTGATTTACGAAGGGTTAGTAAGTTACGGTCCCAATGGATCCATCCAACCTGCCCTCGCTAAAAGTTGGAGCGTAGGTTCCGATTCCCTCGTCTATACCTTTCACTTAAGACACAATGATTTTTACCAGGATAATCAATGCTTTACCAGTGGACTAGGTCGAAGAGTAACGGCATTTGATGTAAAACGGGCATTTGAACGGATGTGTAATTTAGATGTCCCCCCGGAAGCAGCCCGGTTATTTATGTCGATACACGGATTTGATGCCTATTACAAGGAGCATCATCAGATTTTTTATAAAAAAGACCGGACACTTACTGAAATTCCGGGTATCATTGCCCAAAATGATACTACGATACGTATTGAACTGGATTTGAAAGATCCCCATTTCCTGCAAAAATTAGCTTCCCCTTATGCTGTAGTATATCCTGAAGAAGCTTTGAATTTTAATGATCAGGATTTGGCACAAAATCCGGTGGGCAGTGGTCCGTTTGAACTCCAGGCAATGGAAGATGACAGTGTCTTCGTTTTAACCAGAAACAAAAATTACTGGAAAAAAGACGCTAACGGAGAGCAATTACCCTATTTGAATCAAATTCGAATACTCAACATCCAGAATGAAACTACATTATATAAAAGTTTTGTGACCGGGGATGTACAGTATATCCCTGAAATGGGTCCGCAAATGATGCACTCATTATTTGAAACCGGTGGACAATTAAATCCTACTGTACAGTCAAAATACACAGTTTATAACCCGGGCAATGAATTGATTCAAATGAATTATAATCCCGGCAACCGGTATGGTATCACACATAATGACGCCCTGACAATCTTAAGCCAGTACCCTTTCAATTCATTCTCCAACTGGTTTGGAAAAAACTCCGTTAACTTAATCTATCAGGCACCTGATAACCAGGAGAATCTCGGGAATCTTAGGATAAATTATGGTAAGGGGAACAAACAAGACGGTGCAATTACTTTTGCATATGACACCGATAAAATGAGCCTGGCCTTTACAAAAGCCATCTCTGATTCATTGAACAAACAATTCAAAGTTTTATTAATCAAAAGCCCCGTTGTGAGCCGTGCCACCTCTTTTTATGTTCAAAAATTGAGAAACTATTATCCGCAGTCAACTCATCCAACTTCAGATAATGAACTTTTACGTTTCAGCTACAAACGCTATGCTTTAAGTTATCCTGAGATAAAAAATATTGAACTTAACCGGTTTCCCTGGTGGCAAAATTTGAGTAGAGTGACGGTACCGTCAACATCCGCAAGTAGTTATTAATTACATTACACGTTATGCCGAACAGAAGTTATTAATAATAATCAATTGAGAATCATTTTTAAATGAATTTAGCGATCATTGCTAATCCTGATAAATATGCTGTAAAAAAACCTTTTAAAGAGATATTAAAATGGGCTGATGAAAATGACGTAACGATTTTTTTTAATCACAGTTTGAAGTTTCTCATCAATAATGGGGTTAATCGCAATTACAGTATATGCGATTCGGAACAGGAAGCCATTGATAAATCGGATATAGTAATCTCATTGGGAGGTGACGGGACCATGTTATGGACAGCCCGTCTTGTAAAAAAATCCGGTAAACCCATACTTGGTGTCAACAGCGGCCGGCTTGGGTTTATGGCTAACACACAGCTTAAAGATCTCATACCGTCACTTAATCATCTCAAGAATGGCAATTATAAGGAAGATCGCAGGTTTCTCCTTCACGCCAAAGATAACGCGGGTAATGTATATCATGCATTGAATGAATTCCTTTTTACTAAAAAAGGCAGTGCATCCATGATCACCGTTGACGTTCTGTATGATGATATGTTTATCAATAAATATTGGGCTGACGGATTGATTGTTGCAACGCCCACCGGATCAACAGCTTATAACTTATCCTCAGGTGGCCCCATCGTGATGCCTCAGACAAGTGTCATGGTGGTCACTCCCATCAATCCCCATACGTTAACGACCCGGCCACTGGTTTTGCCGGTAGACAAAGTGCTAAAAATACGGGTGCAACAACAGGAGCATGAAGTATTGTTTTCTTATGATGGAGAAATTTGTGAAATTACACAGTATCCTTTTGAAATAGAGATTAAGCGATCTGATTTTACAATAGATATCCTGGAATTACCGGGGCAAAGTTATTTCGAGACTCTGCGAACAAAATTAATGTGGGGTCTGGATTTCAGAGAACAAGTATAAACTATTTGCGCCCCTTAATAGAATTAAAATTTAAACATCAAAAAATATTACCAATACTATGAAAGTAACAGTTGTAGGTGCAGGTGGAAATGTCGGCTCAACCGTGGCATTATCCATTGCACAAAAAGATTTTGCCAACGAAGTTGTAATGGTTGATCTTGAAATCAAGAAAGATGATAAAACATTTTATCCCTCAGTAGGCCGTGGACTCGATCAATGGGAGTCAGCTCCTATTCACGGTTTTGATACTTTTTTACATGGAACGACCGATTATAAAGATACCAAAGGATCAGATGTTTGCGTCGTAACGGCCGGTGTACCACGTCGGCCCGGAATGAGCCGCGATGATTTATTGGCTACAAATGCCGGTATCGTTGAGAAAGTGACCAAAGAACTGGTTAAGTACTCACCCGATACTACTATTATCATCGTATCCAACCCACTTGACGTAATGTGCTATGTTGCCAAAGAAGCAACAGGATTACCGAAGAATAAAGTCATGGGTATGGCTGGAATTCTCGACACCGCCCGTTACCGTTCATTCCTTTCTATGGAATTACATGTTTCACCAAAAGACATTCAGGCCCTGATATTGGGCGGACACGGGGACACGATGGTTCCGCTGCCACGTTATACAACCGTGAGTGGTATCCCTGTTACCCAGCTAATCGATAAGAAAAAATTGGATGAGATCATCCAGCGCACCAAAATGGGTGGTGGTGAGATTGTTAACCTTGAAGGGACCTCTGGTTGGTATGCTCCCGGAGCCGCTGCCGCACAAATGGTTGAAGCTATCATGCTCGATCAAAACCGCATTTTCCCATGCGCCGCTTACCTGACCGGTGAATATGATATCGATGGATTGTATATCGGCGTTCCGGTTAAATTAGGTAAAGACGGTATCAAGGACATCATTCAGATCGAACTGAATGACGATGAAAGAAAACTACTGGATGCTTCCGCAGATCACGTCCGTAATACTTACGCTGACCTGGATCGCATCTTACAGAAGTAAGAATGGTAATTTTTCTTGCTGATTTTATATAAGTCCCGTTATTAATGACGGGGCTTTTTTTATGGAACGCAGATGATGCGGATTATGCTGATTTCCGCAGATAGTTTAAAAGTTATTGAGTGTATGAGGTTATTAAGGCACAAAGGGGCACAATGATCAATGAACAATTAAAAAGCATGGCGCAGAGCGTTAAGATTAGTTACTAAGTGTATTATTAAGGCACAAAGTTCCAGAGTTCCAAAGGCACAGAGGGTTACAGTGTTCAATGAGCAATGAACAATAAGTTCTGCCGGTTAACAATGCTAAGTCCGAATGGGCTTTAATATGAATAGCTCCGGGTGTAACCCGGAGAAAAATGGAAAAAAGCCCAAACCCTAAAGGGGTTGAATAATTATTGAGTTCCATCCTCCGGTTTTATCTCGTGATGAGGCTAAAATTTATCTCGTGATGAGGCTAAAATTTATCTCATGATGAAGCAAAAATATATCTCGTGATGAGATTAATATATCTCGTGATGAGGTTAATATATCTCGTGATGGGGTTAATATATCTCGTGATGGGGTTAAAATATATCTCGTGATGGGGCTCTGCCCCTTCACGCGGGGAGGGAGGCTCTGCCTCCAAGGATGTAATTAAAAGGTCTGGACGCGGAGCGTCCCAACTGGCGTCACAGGGCAGAGTCCTGTGACAAGATAACTCTAAGTACTTGAAGTACTTCCACTGATACTGTTTACTGATCACTGCTCATTGTCAAAACCGCGGCTCCTTTAAAATTGCCTGCTCGCAGATCGTTCAATGCTTCATTGGCTTTTGAAAGAGCATATGGATGCACATCTGTAGTAACAGGTACCCTGGGAGCCAACGCTAAAAATTCTTCACCGTCTTTCCGGGTGAGATTGGCTACTGAACGAACCTGCCGTTCTTCCCATAGTATGCGATAAGGAAACGAAGGAATGTCACTCATATGAATACCGGCGCACACGACAATACCTGCTTTTCTTACAACTTTTAAAGCCGCCGGCACTAATGCGCCGACCGGGGCGAACAAAATGGCGGCATCCAGATTTACAGGTGGTATTTCATCAGATCCGCCGGCCCAAACGGCCCCTTTACGACGGGCAAAATTCTGGCCTTTTTCATCACCCGGACGGGTAAAAGCATAAATCTCCCGATCCTGGTAATTGGCCAATTGGATTAGAATATGAGCTGCCGCTCCGAATCCATAAAAACCAATTCTCTTAGCATCCCCGGTCATGGAATAAGAGCGGTAACCGATTAATCCGGCACACATAAGCGGTGCCGCTTGCAAGTCGGAAAAACTATCATCGATTGGGAAGCAGTAATGTTCATCAGCAACAGTGTATTCCGCATAGCCGCCGTCAATCTGATAACCGGTGAATTTTGCGTTATCACATAAGTTCTCCATGTCATGTTCACAATAGTAACAATGATCACAAGTATGGCCCAACCAGGGAACGCCGACTCTTGTACCTGTTTTATAACGATGAGCATGTTCACCTGTTTCTATAACAGTCCCAATGATTTCATGACCGGGTATCAAAGGGAGTTTGGGATTGGGTAATTCGTTATCCACCACGTGTAAATCAGTGCGACAAACACCACAGGTATGAATCTTTATGAGAACCTGGTTATCAGCTGGTTTGGGAACCGGCAGTTCTTTTTCAACCAACGGCTGACCAGGTTTTTCCAATACCATTGCTTTCATAAAAACAGTTATTAAGTTACTAAGTGTATTGAGTTATTGAGGCACAAAGGCACAAAGGCACAAAGGCACAAAGTTAACTTTGCAAGTTACAAAATAATATCTCGTGATGGGGCTCTGCCCCTTCACGCGGGTAAGGTGGCTCTGCCTCCAGGAGTTAAATACAAGACTGGACGCAGAGGTCCAACCCGGCATCACAGGGCAGAGCCCTGTGATGAGATATTATTTAATTGTTTTATTGATCATTGTAAATCTTATACTGTAAACTGTTTACTTTTTACTAAGATAGGCACCAGACTTGACCGGGGGATACATGATATCAAAAGAAGCCATATTATCAGGGGTTGTACGTTTGTAGATTAATGAACGATTTAACTGACTAAGATCATCAATTCCCATTCCGGCAATAAGTTCGAGAGCGGCATTGATTGTTTCACCCTGGAAATTAGCCACACGTACCGATTTATCTGAAACGACAAGACCTTGCGTCAGGGACGATTTATGAGTTGTTACACCGGTAGGACATTCGTTACTGTCACATTTTAATGCCTGTATGCAGCCCAAAGCGAACATCATTCCACGGGCGCTATTGCATAAGTCGGCACCAAGACTGAGGGTTTTAATGATGTCGAATGCTGTGATTATTTTACCACTGGCAATGACTTTAATATCTTTTTTCAGATCATAACCTTCCAGGGTGTCCACAACAAAAGTAAGGCCTTCCTCCAGAGGCATTCCGATTGAATCGGAAAACTCAATAGGAGCGGCACCGGTACCGCCTTCACTACCGTCAACCGTAATGAAATCCGGTTTGATGCCGGTTTCGATCATCTTCTCGCAAATCTCGATGAATTCCTTTTTGCTGCCGACGCATAATTTAAATCCGGATGGTTTGCCTCCCGACAGATCACGCAGTTTTTTAACAAAATGAAGCAATCCTTCGGCATCTGAAAAAGCTTTATGATAAGCCGGTGAGACGACTTTGGTATATGGTTCAACGCCACGGATATTGGCAATCTCGGGAGTATTTTTTACGGCCGGTAAAACACCACCGTGGCCCGGTTTAGCCCCCTGTGACAATTTGATCTCAACCATTTTAACCACGGGATTCGTGGCTTGCTTTTTAAATAATTCCTCCGAAAAATTACCATCCCTGGTCCGGCATCCGAAATACCCGGAACCGATTTCCCAAACGAGGTCGCCACCACCTTCAAGATGGTAAGGTGAAATACCGCCCTCACCGGTATCATGGAAAAATCCACCAATATTGGCCCCTTTATTTAAAGCCCTGACAGCATTGGCACTCAGGGAACCGTAACTCATGGCTGAAATATTGAGTAATGCCGCATCATAAGGTTGCTTACAGTCGGGCCCTCCAATTCTTACCCTTGGATGTTCGTCCATCACTTCCTTGGCATAAATGGAATGAGGTGCCCATTCATACGCATCTTTATATACATCTAATTCAGTTCCGAATGGATGTGTTTCCAGAGATTTTTTCGACCGTTTATACACAAAAGATCGCTGATTCTTATTAAATGGAGTACCATCAGTGTTATTTTCAACGAAGTATTGATGCATTTCAGGTCCCAGAGATTCAAGCCAAAATCGAAAGTGCCCGATGAAGGGAAAATTTCGAAGAATGGTATGTTTTCTTTGGATCATGTCATATAGCGCCAGAAGTGTTGCCGGGCCGACGATAATAAACAACCATAGAATGGGTGTCCATAAAAAAGAGAGGCCAACGATGATAAGAATCACGATGGAACCATATAAAATAATTTGATTACGCGATGGTATATTCATAGAGAGAACATGTTTTTCTAAAAAATTGCCGTGATAATGATAAAATGTCGTAAGAGTGCTTCAATAATGAAAGTAATTAATGATATGTGCTACTGTTAAAATGGATCAAATAATGGAGAACACAAGCAACAACCTATTTACGAATCAAACAACACGGTATTTTAAAATATCATTTCGTTTTAGAAAATGTTCTCCAAACTTTATAGGCAAACCAGCCTGATTATTTATCGATTCCCCGGATGATCCCGACTCGGCGTGTATATGTAAATGTGGTTCTGTGGTGTTTCCGGAATTACCGATGTACCCAATCAAATCACCTTTAAATATTTTATCCCCCTCCTTAACAGCAATCCCATTTTTTCTCAGGTGGGCGAGATATAATGTTCCTTTAGCAAATTGAATGGCTACATAATTTCCGGCCGGATTTTTTTTATCCATTTGAGGTGGATCGAAATCCTTATAACCATAATCTACTTTAGTTATAGTGCCATCACATGGACTGTAGACCGGATCATTCCATATAAAGTAATCTTCTTTTTTTGCAGGATAGATACTCCTGGCGCGAAAACCCCACTTATTGAGTTTAACGATATCCATGGCGTATCGCTGGGAAGCATGGTGATAATGTCTGTTGACGATAGCCGAAGAGCCTCCCTGCCCAATAATATATTTCCCATTTTTAAATGGAAAATCTAAAACGAGGGTTTTGGCAGGTTCTTTTTTCCCTTTCCATGTTTGAAAAATTAAAAAGGTAAAGATAATTAATAATGTAAGATTGATAGCTATATCGAAACTGAAACCATTCCAGAGTGGAAGCGAGGTTAATGAAGTTAAAACATGGATTACGATGGGTACACATAATATGAGTATCAGCCAGCGTAAATAATAACCTACCCAGCTCCACGCACCGGTCATGAAAATCCAATAGATATATGAGACAACAAATAATAGATCAATCCATCCTCCAATAACGGAGTGATATGTTGATGCCATGAGTGTGAAAAAGAAGAAAAACGGTAAGTAAATAACAGTGAGTAAAACTAAAAAGATCAGTTTATAACGGGTATAATAATTGTATACAGTCATTCAATTAGCCAGGTTTGTTGAAATGAACCGTTACTATAACACATCAATATAGTTTAACGAGTTGTATATGATGCGTTTATTTAAAATAATACGTACAATAAAGATGCGGATTTATATAAGTAACTCAAATATAAGTTTTGATGTATGTTATGAAAACTATTTCCATTCTTTGCCAGGTTGGGCTTTTTCTGATCATCTCGACAAACGCTCAATCTCAAAATAAAAATACCCCGCCTCCTCAAATCGAAATTGCCAATGGAGCCATTCAGGGTATGAATGATTCGGGTGTGTATATTTATAAAGGCATACCTTTCGCCCGGCCGCCGGTTGATAATTTGCGCTGGAAACCACCGCAGCCGGCTAAGAACTGGAAAGGCGTACGTAAAGCGGATCATTTTGGTAATGGATGTATGCAACGGCCAATATTCGGTGATATGAAATTCCGTTTTCCCAAAAAAAGTGAGGATTGCCTTTATCTGAATGTCTGGACACCGGTAAAGCCTGCCAAGTCTCATAAGGAACACTTGCCGGTACTTGTGTATTTCTATGGAGGTGGTTACATGGCAGGAGATGGATCGGAATATCGCTACGACGGAGAAAGTATGGCCCGTAACAAGAAAATTGTGACCGTAACGGCCAATTATCGCTTGAATGTGTTTGGGTTTATGGCCTATCCGGGACTGACAAAAGAGTCTCCACACCATGCCTCCGGTAATTATGGACTTCTTGATCAGGTACAGGTATTGCGATGGGTTAAAAAGAATATCGCTGCGTTTGGCGGTGATCCCAATAAAGTAACCATAGGCGGAGAATCGGCCGGTTCTATGTCAGTAAGCGGACTGATGGCGTCTCCATTGACAAGAGGCCTGTTCAGGGGAGCTGTTGGTGAAAGTGGTGGGTTGTTCGGCCCTTTAACTCCAATGCCGTTATCTAAAGCGGAAGAACAGGGTGAACATTTTGCAAAAATGGTGGGAGCCCAATCTTTGGCTCAGTTGCGTGCAATGCCGGCTTCGGAATTATTAAAAGCAACGGCAGAAAGGGGTAGCCCTTATTTTTCTGATGATGTGGATGGTTATTTCCTTCCCAGGACCCCGGCACAGATCTACGAAGCCGGTGATCAGGCACATGTACCATTACTTTTGGGCTGGAACTCAGAGGAAATGAATTATCATGCCCTTTTAAGAGGTAAACAACCGACTCCGGAAAATTTTATAAGTGTTATTAAAAAGGATTATGGAAAGAATGCCGATGAAATGCTGAAATTATTTCCTCATTCCAATAAACAGGAAGTGATCAAATCAGGTACGAATTTAGCCAGTGACCGGTTTACGTTATTCGGTACCTGGAAGTGGGCGGAGTTGCAGAGTAAAACCGGTGAAAAACCCGTATATCGTTATTATTATTCGAGGCCGCGTCCTCAAATGAGAAATAATACCGGAAATAATAATTCACGACCTACCGGTGCCGTTCATTCAGCCGAGATTGAATATGTAATGGGTAATCTGCCTACTAACAGAGTCTATGATTGGCAGCCGGCCGACTACAAGGTTTCACATATTTTCCAGGATTATGTAAGTAATTTTGTCAAAAATGGCAATCCAAATGGCCTGGGCTTGCCCATGTGGAAACCTTTGAATAAAGGTAACGAACATAATGTCATGCACATCGATGTCAATACGTTTTTGCAACCGGCGCAGCATAGAAACCAATTACTCTACCTGGATAAACTTTACAGTCAGTCGAATAAGTAATAGCCCTGTTTTTTTAGTATTTATTAGCGGTCAGGCGGTCCTAAACCATCAGGCCGCTTTTTTATTTTAAACAGTGTAGCAAAAACGGCCTGAAAATATGAACTGTACAATCCATATTATTTTATATATTTAGATGCATTAATGAGATGTAATTAATTAAGAGCTAATCAATCGTTGTTATAATGGAGAAGATCATAATGAGTGAAATGTCAGGTGCAGCAAGAAGGATATATCGATCTTTATTCACAATTATGCTAATAAGCGTTACGCTTTTTGGTTGTTCAAAAACGAATAAAACGGCAGTTAAGAATACGTTACCGGATTGGGCATTAGGGCCTTTCAAAAGAGTCGATAATGCGAATCCAATCATGAAACCGATTGATAGTATCATGTTTGAAGATCCTATTCGTAAGCAACCCGTTAAATGGGAGGGGAAACATACCTTCAATCCGGCAGCCATTGTTCGGAAAGATACCGTTTACCTGCTTTACAGGGCAGAGGATTTTATCGGTAAATACAAAGGTACTTCCCGCATAGGCTTAGCATGGAGCAATAACGGAATTTCATTTAAAAGATCTAATAAACCTGTTTTATATCCTGATAATGATGCTATGAAAAAATATGAGTGGGAAGGCGGAACGGAGGATCCACGGGTGGTACAGGATAGTTCCGGAACATACTATATGACCTATACATCTTATGATGGCAAAACGGCTCGCCTCTGTGAGGCTACTTCTGAAGACTTGCGTCATTGGCATAAAGAGGGGCCTGTATTTGAGAAAGCGGATAACGGAAAATATCTTGATTTATGGTCGAAATCGGGAGCTATCGTAACACGGAAAGAAGGCAATCAACTAATAGCCGCGAAAATAAATGGAAAATATTGGATGTATTGGGGCGATTCCAATATCTATCTTGCCACTTCCGATAACCTGATTAATTGGACCCCGGTTACCGATGCCGAAGGCAAGCTAAAACCGGCATTACACCCGCGTAATGGTAAATTCGATAGTGACTTGGTCGAGTGCGGCCCACCGGCTATGATTATGAATGACGGAATCCTACTAATCTATAACAGCAAGAATGCCGCAGATTCGGGTGACGTAAAATTCCCTGTTGCTACATATGCCGCCGGACAAGCTTTGTTCGATGTTAATGATCCCGGTCATTTATTGAAACGCACATCCCATACTTTTTTCTATCCGGAAAAATCATATGAAAAAAATGGGCAGGTAAATAACGTGACTTTTCTGGAAGGTTTGGTTCCTTATCACAATAAATGGTATCTCTACTATGGTGCGGCCGACTCAACTATTTGTGTAGCGACGACAGCAATGAATAATGAATAATGAACAATGCTAAAAAGGATCCATGGGATCCTTTTTATATTCCCCCCATTGGAGGGTTGTAGGGATGGGTTAACCTGCCAATAGGCCAATGCATTATTTGGGTGTTATTGGTAGTTGATTGTAAGTAGTTTTTCATCAGGTATCAGGGAATCAATATCAATATCTCTTTAATCTATCTGCGTTTATCTGTGAAAATCTGTGGCTCAAAATTCTTTACTCTTTGCTTATTTACGATAATCGCATTAACCTGAATGGTCATTATTTATTACCCCATATTTAATCGATTATATGAAGTCGTTTACGATAATCCTGATTAGTACATTTCTTTTTACGTCATTAGTTTCAGCTCAGGTGAAAATTTCATTTCCGCCCAATAAAGTCGTTCCATCGGAACGACAAATACAGCATCAGGAGATGGAAGTCATAGGTTTTATACATTTCGGACTTAATACTTTTGATAACCGGGAATGGGGTACCGGCAAAGAAAACCCGGAAATATTCGATCCGGATAGTTTGAGTACCCGGCAATGGGCGGAAGTGGCTAAAGAAGGCGGAATAAAGGAGTTGATTCTTACGGCAAAACACCACGACGGCTTTTGTTTGTGGCCTTCCAAATATACGGATTTCTCGGTTGCCAGCAGCCCCTGGAAAAATGGAAATGGCGATGTAGTAAAAGCGTTATCCGATGCATGCCGGGAGGATAGTATAAAATTCGGCATCTATTTATCACCCTGGGATATGCACGAGCCAACTTATGGAACACCTGCATATGTTACTCATTACGAAAATCAAATGCGTGAACTGCTGAGCAATTACGGCAAGATTTCAGAGTTTTGGTTCGATGGTGCAAAAAGTTCGAAATTCGCGAAGAAATCCATCTATAATTTCAAAGCCTGGTGGACTCTGATCCGCACACTACAACCGGAATGTAATATCTTTTCAGATGTTGGTCCGGATGCCCGTTGGATAGGGAATGAACAGGGAATCGCAGGTAAGACCAATTGGAGTATGTTCACACCATCCCGGGAAGGTATTGGAAAGAGTCATGCTTTATACCAGAATCAGGGTGATCCGTTCGGGGATAAATGGGTACCGGGAGAATGTGACGTGTCTATACGACCGGGTTGGTTCTATCATCCATCGCAGGATACACTGGTGAAAACTCCTCAGCAATTAGTGGATCTGTATTATAAATCGGTAGGAAGAAATGCTGTTTTATTGATTAATATGCCACCCAATCGGAAAGGGTTGATTAGTAAAGCGGACATAAAATCAATAACGACTTTCCATAGCATCATAAAAGAGACTTTCGCCCATAACCTTGCAAAAGACGCGGTGGTTTTTGGTAGCAGTAAGTATAGAAAAAGTCCCCGGTTTGATGGACAGAATATTGTGGATGGTAAACCGCAAAATAGTTTCTGGGCGGCCGCTGCCAACGATGAAAAACCGATGTTGGTCATACAGCTCAAGAAATTTGAGACCTTCGATCGCATCGAATTGCAGGAACCCATTAAATACGGGCAACGGATTGGAGCGTTTGTGGTACAGGCTCTGATAAATAGTAAGTGGCGGGATATTGCACAGGGGACAACGATTGGTTATAAACGGTTATTTAGAATTCATTCGGTGACAACTAATGAATTACGGATAAGGTTTTTATCCTTCAACAATATTCCGGCTCTGTCAAACTTCGGAATTTTTAAAGCTTCAATAAAAGAATCAAATTCAACTGCAGCAGATGGAAACGTAGGTAATTAATAGTGCTTATGAATCACTTTCTTAATAAAATGTCATAGAATTACCCGGATAAGAACTTGTGATCAAAATTAGATTGATAAGTAGTGATGACGGATGAAAGTCATAAAAAAAGATATAATTATAAATCTCATGCGGTTTATACAAGGCACTGATATGAAGTATTTCCTGAAAATAATTACAGTATTCCTTTTTCTGATACCTTTCAGCGTTTCGGCTCAGCAAAAAAATAGAAAAATTGAATTAAGAAAATTTGTTCTTCAAAGTTCGGATATCATAAAGGCTAATGGTGCCGAACTATCTGCAGCGAATTATCAATCAAAGGATTACTGGTTCCCTGTAAACGTTCCTTCTACCGTTTTGTATGGACTGGTAGCTAATAAGGTGTATCCAAACCCTTATATCGGCATGAATAATATGTATATCCCCGACGCATCGGATTCATTTAATACGAAGTACAATCTCTCTCAGTACAGTTATTTGCCCAACAAGAAAAATCCCTGGAAAGATCCATATTGGTATCGTACTCAATTTACTGTGCCACAAAATTATACAGGAAAACGTGTTTGGCTGACATTCAAAGGAGTCAATTATCGGGCGGATGTCTGGTTAAATGGTAAACAAGTGGCTGATACTTCTAAAATGGTTGGTATGTTTGAGCAATACCGTTTTGATGTAACAAATAAGATCATACCCAACGGGAAAAATTACCTGGCAGTAAAAATTTATCCGTTAGATCATCCCTGTTTGCCCGCTCCGCCTCAATTAAAAGCACTCGGCCCATTCTATGCCAATGGCGGGCCCCGCGGCGATATCGGAAAGAACGTGACGATGCTATGCTCTGTGGGATGGGATTGGGTTCCTGCTGCCCGTGGACGTGAAATGGGAATATGGCAGCCGGTATACCTTTCAACAAGCGGATCGGTTACCGTTGATGCCCCGCATATAGTTTCCGATTTACCAAAATTACCGGATACGACAAAGGCTGCATTAACTCTCGGTATGACTCTTGTGAATCATTCAGACAAGAGTCAAAAAGGGCGGCTACAGGTTACCATTCAGCCGGATAATTTTAAAGGTGCATCAATACATTTTACGAGAAATGAAAATTTAAAAGCAGGTGAAACACGGGATGTTACGCTTTCACCTGATCAAATCAGGCAATTAACGATAACGAATCCCCACTTGTGGTGGCCTTCCGGTTATGGGCGTGCAAATCTTTATAAAATCTCATTAAAGTATGTGACCGGAAAACAGACATCCGATGTTTCAAATACTGTTTTTGGAATTCGGACAGTGTCTTCAAAAGTTACTGCGGATCATGGTTGGGGCCGTCGCGATTTTTATGTCAATGGCCAACGAATTCACCTGGTTGGCGGCGCATGGGTTCCGGATTTACTCTTACACAGAAATGCTGCCCGTTATGCCAAGGAGTTAGAATTGATAAAAAATGACAATTTGAACCTGGTACGTATATGGGGTGGTGGTATAGCACCACCGGATGATTTCTTCAAAGCAGCGGACCGTCTTGGTTTATTGGTCTGGCAGGATTTTTGGATTACAGGCGATACGCAAGGTGGTTTTAAGGGATCGTCCGATTGGCCTTTGCAGGGAAATGTATTCATCCGGAATATGAAGAGTACCATCCTGCGTCTTCGAAATCATCCCAGCCTGCTTGTTTGGACCGGTGGCAACGAGGGACATGCCCGTAAAGTGCTTTATGATGCCATGCGTAATGATGTTAAGAATATGGATGGCACCCGACCGTTTATTCCGAGCTCTTCCGGTTTTGATAAGCTCCCTAAAGGTTGGAAAGGTTCATGGCCGGATAATAAAACTTCGGGTGTCTATAGTGGTGGACCATATACATGGGTTAATCCGGTTAATTACTATAATTATGTTAATAAAGGGCGGCCAACTAAGGATCCCCACAAACGAATTTGGGACTGGGTATTTAAAGACGAAGTAGGAGTCCCGTCTCAACCGACATACAGCAGTTTGAAGAAGATGATCCCCAACCTGGTTCCCGATACAACTTTGCCGTTTCCTTTAAATAATACCTGGGGATATCATGATGCATGTGCCGGTAATGGGAAATATCAGATTTACTATAAAGCTATTGTGGACCGGTATGGGAAACCGGAGAGTTTCAGGGATTACAGTGAAAAGGCGCAATTGGTTAATGCTAACAGTTATCGGGCAATCTTTGAAGCTGCCAATTCCAAACTTACGGAGACCGGGGGCGTTTTACTTTGGAAATTGAATTCCGCATGGCCGAGTGTAATGTGGCAGATCTATGATTGGTATTTAAATCCGAATGCCGGTTATTATTACGCCCAAAAAGCCAACGAGTTACTTCATGTTCAGTTTAATCTCAATGATTCTACGGTTGTCGTAGTTAATAAAAATCATAAATCTCGTACCGGCCTTACTGTTAATATGAGCCTGTATAATGCTCAGGGGAAGAAATGGTATAGTCACGAGCAAAAGATCAATGCAGGTTCGTATAATGTTACACAGGTTATTTCACTTGAATCGACTCTAACTAAACACAATGAATTGACGTTTGTCGGACTGAGTATGAGAGATCGATCTGGTAAAGTGGTTTCTCATAATTTCTACTGGTTAGCACCTGATAATAAATTTCAGGTTCTGAATAAATTACCCCGGGCCAATCTGAACATCTCCGTCAGCAGGGTAAGTAATGCCAAAGTACCGACATGGAAAATTTATATACAGAATCCAACGGACAGGATTGCATTTTTCATTCATACAAAACTGACAACGCATCATGGTAAAAAAGAAGTGTTGCCGTCGTACTGGAATGATAACTATGTGAATTTGGTGCCACATGAAAAAAGGACGCTTTTCGTACATACTTTTTCGGCTGATAAAAGAAAGAAAACTCATCAGATTGTTATTAGTGGCTGGAATGTAGCTCGGCATCTGGTAGTGACCACCAATCTTTGAAAGACCTGTTCTTAACTTAATTAAGGAGAGGTCATTTTGTATTTATTATTATTACAAACCCGCTATCAAGGTAAGCAGATTTATGCGGAATCTGGTTACCGGAAATAATCCCTGGGATACAATAAGGGCGGTCAATAAAGTTTTATCGGCAGTTCTCTTCATGAACCTAATAGTGGATGGTTCAGGTGGGGTATAGGGCATGCAACACCGGATCAAATTAAAAAAAGAAATATCAATTTACCGTTCATTATTTACGTACTGTCAAACATGTGCATAATCTCTTATATGCTTTCGATACAGATGCTTTTAACAGCAATGAAGAGTACTTTAAACGTTTCTCCAGTAAAAATCATGTTGAGATGAGATTACTGGATATAATGCTTATCACAATATTATTGTCGATTCCATCCGTCCGGTTTTTATATACTGTATGCACATGCTCGTGTAAATGACCGAGGCTAGTTATAAAATGTGCCCCTGACGAAAATCGGTTATGCCGGTATTCCGAAAATTGATTGGTGGACACAAATGTTACCACCTGCTTTGGGTCATGATACTACAACCCGTAAAATTGTCTGGCTCTATGTTTGGAGAAATTCCCATGAACATTCAGGAGGATAT
>DATFMH010000234.1:0-25004 GCA_035267045.1 Balneolales bacterium | reverse complement strand
CAGGTTTTCGAATGGTTCCGGTTGTATATCACCAACTGTGAATTTAAGGTGAAGCCATATAAGGTAAGTAGCCATGACATCTTCATAGCAATAATGCTCGATTTTCTTAAGTTCTCCCTTACGGAACATACTTAATACTTCATTCCCTTCACCGGTCTGTTTGAACGGAACACCGATCAATAAACCCAGGTGTTTCAATTTAGGCCAGGAGCTGGCGCCATAATTGCTGAATTCATCAACAAGATCAATGTTACTTTTACTGTATCTGTACCGAATTTCGTAATTGGCCATTCGCAAGGGCAGTTGCAGGTTGTTTTTCATCGCCCGGTAAGTTAATAAAGGGATATCGAAACCACGTCCGTTATGATGGATGAGGCCAAAGTCCTTAAAGGTCTGCAGGGCATTGATGATTTCTTTTATTCCTTCCACTTCATCTTCACCACTCCAGGAAAGTTTTTGACGGGGTTCCCCATTATTATCTATCCATAACCCTACCCATGAAACCAACCGGTGAAACATAGGGGGCAGAAAGCCTGATTTATTACGTGCGATTTGTTCTTCGGCCTGGCCAAGTAAAATATCATCTTCGTCACTGGCATCTTCTACAACCCGTCTTATCAAATCAAAATCGGGTACTGATTCAAGATCAAATACAAAATACATGTTATTACTCCGTTAATTCCCCTGCTAATGAACGTGTGAAAAGTCGTTTAATTGAATCTGTATTAGTATGATTACCGAGAAGATACATCATTTTCGTTACAGCTGCTTCGGAAGTCATATCTCCGGCACCTAACACACCCAACTCTGATGCCATACGCCCGCTCCTGTACTTATTCAGATTAACGGCATCGTAATCAGCTTGTGATCGCATTATCAGAATAATATTTTTAGCCAGGCATTGTTTCATAAACGGGATTAGGTTGTATGGAGCTTCAATTGGGAAATTACCACATCCAAAACCCTCAATAATGATTACATGGGGAGGGTTTATAAGTAACGATTCCAATAAGGAGGGTTGTAATCCGGGAAATATTTTCAATACAAAAATGTTGTTATCAAACCCGGGTGTAATAGTAAAAGGTTTGAGAATACCGGGTAGTGTGAATTTCGTCTCAATACGTAACCCAATTTCGGCTAACGGAGGATAATTAGGTGAACTGAAGGCATCAAAATCTCCTATACTCATTTTGGTAGCCCTGTTTCCACGATATACTTTATCATTGAAACAAATGACGACCTCATTAAAGTTTAATGTGGCAACTTCAATGGCATTAATCAGATTTCGTCTCGCGTCACTTCTGATGCTCATTAAAGGAACCTGACTCCCTGTCAACACAATCGGTTTACCAAGGTTATTCAGACAAAATGAAAGGGCGGATGCTGTATAGGCCATGGTGTCCGTTCCATGGAGTATGACAAAACCGTCGTATTCATCATATTTCTGATAGATCTCATTCGCTATTATTTTCCAGTGACCGGGATTTATATTGGAACTGTCTTCCGTAAAAAGATTAGTGGTCTCTATTTCAGCAATGCCGGATATTTCGGGAACCGATTTTCGAACTATGTCGTTTGAAGTCTTCGGGTTAATTTCCGTAAGCTCATCGGATTCGATCTGCATGGCAATAGTACCACCAGTCTGTATAAGCAAAATTCGTTTCATAAAAGACCAGTAATGGTAAGATTATTAAGTAAATAGTTTCAAATTCAAGAGTAAGCTAAAGTTATTGTCTTTCAAATTAATAGGATATAAAAAAAGAATTTTCAATCGATTCTTACAATTATTTTCAATTAATTGTAAGCAAAATAGTATTTAAAGATCAGAATATGATTTATAAATAATCCATTTGATCTGTAGTATTTTTTTATATAATTAAGAGAAATGATTCTATTAGTGTCCACAAGAAGGGAGTTACGCTATGAATGTTTATGATCCTTCAAAGATTAGGAATGTAGTTTTGTTAGGCCACTCGGGTTCCGGTAAAACTACATTAGCAGAAACAATGTTGTTTGAATCCGGAACCATACCGCGTCGCGGTTCAATATCTCAAAAAAATACGGTATCCGATTATCATGAAATTGAACATGAAAAATTAAAATCGGTCTTTTCGTCCTTTATGACCCTCGATTGGCGGGGGCACAAAATAAATTTAATTGATACTCCGGGTACCAGTGATTACATCGGTGAAGTTATTGGTGCTCTTAAAGTTGCAGCCACATCGATATTTGTTCTTGATGCTGAACACGGGGTTGAAGTGGGTACCGAAATGCTTTGGGATTATACGAAAGAATATCAAACCCCATCATTATTTATTGTCAATAAAGTCGATCATCCTAATTCCAATTTTCAGAGGGCAGTCGATTTGGCGAAAGAACGTTTCGGAAGAGAAGTAGTGGTTGTTCAATATCCTTACTCCGAAGGAGAAGATTTTAATGCTATTATTGATGTCTTGAAAATGACGATGTATGAATTTCCTGAAGAGGGAGGTAAACCGGCTAAATTGCCAATACCGGATTCTCACAGGGCTCAGGCTGAGTTATTGCACAATGAATTAGTGGAAGCCGTGGCAGAGAACGATGAAATGCTAATGGATCTTTATTTTGAGAAGGGCGAATTGGATGAGGATGAAATGCGCGACGGACTGAGACGCGGAATGGTTAATCATCAGATATTTCCGCTCTTTTGTGTTTCCTCTGAACGGAATATGGGTACCGGCCGTGTTATGGGATTTCTCGATAATGTTGCTCCATCTCCATTAGATGCCAAGGGTCCGCAATTGATAAATGGGGAAACATTAAAAATAGATCCCAATGGAGATCCTTTGATGTTTCTTTTCAAAGTGCAATCGGAGCATCATGTCGGCGATTTGATGAATTTCAAAGTTTATGGCGGAACCATAACGCCGGGTATGGATTTAGTGAGTCATAAATCGGGTACAACCAACCGGATAAGTACACTGTATATTACAAAAGGGTCTAAAAGAATAGAAGTTCCCGAAGTAAAAGCAGGAGATATCGCAGCTGTTGTAAAATTAAAGGACAGTGTTGTGAGTGATACTTTGCATGTAAAAGGGGCCGATATTGCTATAGAACCGATACATTTTCCTGAACCTGTTATTCAGTATGCCGTAAAGGCAAGCAGTGAGTCGGATGAAGAAAAAATGGCAGTCGCTCTTCATCAGTTACAGAAAGAGGATCCATCCCTTCAAATTATCCATAGTGCAGAGTTAAAGCAGACACTTGTAGGTGGACAGGGAGAAGAACATTTAGCTGTGGTTAAATACATGCTGGAAAATAAATTCAAGGTTAATATTGAATTCAGTCAGCCCGGTATACCATACCGTGAGACCATTACGAAAGCGATCCGTTCAACTTACAAGCATAAGAAGCAATCGGGTGGTGCCGGGCAGTATGGCGAAGTTTATATGCTTGTGGAACCCTATGAAGAAGGAATGCCCACACCGAGCGATATAAATGTCAGAGATGTACAGGAAATCGATCTTGAATGGGGTGGCAAACTGGTATTTCAAAATTGTATCGTTGGTGGCGTCATAGACAACCGTTTCATGCCTGCTGTATTGAAAGGAATCATGGAGAAAATGGAAAACGGACCACTGACCGGTTGCCGGGCAAGGGATATCCGTGTTTCCGTTTATGATGGTTCCATGCACTCAGTCGATTCAAATGAAGCCGCTTTCAAAACAGCTGGATTGATGGCATTCAGGAAGGCTTTTATCGATGCTGGTCCCAAGTTAATGGAACCGGTCTATGAAGTTGAAATTACAGTCCCGGCAGAATATATGGGAGATATAATGAATGATCTTTCTACACGCCGGGGACAGGTTTTGGGAATGGATGCTGAAGGTTCCATACAAAAAGTTAAAGCCAATGTTCCTCTGGCTGAGCTGTATCGTTATTCCACACATCTTAAATCTATAACGCAAGGCAGAGCGACTCACATCCGTAAGTTTTCACATTACGCTGCAGTTCCAAGAGATGTACAGGAAAAAGTTATTAAGGAACATGCTGAGTTGGACGAGGCTTAGTATTGCTGATTGTTTTCGTTTTATTTTTTTCTAAAAAATTCTTGTAACGATAAGGCAAAGGGAATGGCCTGCTGTCAGGGATAGCAGGCAGCCTTCGTTTCAGATTCTCCAGGGGTTTATGTGGTCGTAATTTTGGCGTCCATATAAACCCTTTTAATTGCTGTTTGGCAATATCTTTTGATTCGGATAAGTAATTGCCGTTAATATTCTTGACAGCTTTGACCCTTTGAACAGCACCCTTATTAAAAATCATATAAACAGAATCGGCTGTCATCTGAATCGCCCCGTCGGGTTTCTTATTATTATTCAGAGTATAATAGAGCATCTCACCATGAGGATAAACGAGAATAGATGAGATATCACCTTTTTTAAACTCAGCATAAATGGTGTCTCCCTTAATCTGATTCAGACGTTTACTCACCGAATCTTCCCGGACAGCAAATGGGTGTGGATAAGCTAATAATGAGCGAATGGTATCTTGCTCCAATTTAACATTGATTACAGGTGCAGATAACTGTAAATGCTTATACCACGCTTTAGCATTTGATCGTAAAATAAATTTCTCGGTTGAATCGGCATAGCTTGACGTATCCGATATTGAAGAGAAACGGGTCGACCACATATGAACATTGCCGTAAGCTTTGAAAATATATGTAGTATCATATTTCCAATAGTGAATAGTATGCGCCCATACAAAATTGGTATCTTTTTTATCTTTTTTGATTCTTTCCATGAAGGCGTGACCATCCAATTGCCGGTATCCACTTGAATCGGCTTGTATATAATCACCTTTTAGAGATGAGTTATTCTTTTCATCACGAATGAAGACCCTTCCATGTAATTCATAATAATCCGATTTCCTGTTTGAGAACAAACTATCAGCCTCGGCGTACTGAGTAGAATCGGCAATTTGAACATTACCCCTGAAAATGGCGCTATCCGTTTTATTATAATAGATGCCATTATCTGCTCTTAATGTCCCTTTCTTGTCCTCCAGGCGTATCTTACCTGGAAAAATCGCTTTATCCGTTTTGAAATAATAGGTAGCTTTTTTGCTGAATATCGTTACATCCTTATTATTAATAATCACTTGTCCGGAAAAATGACTGATTTCATCATCTGTATTATACAGTGCCGTATCGGCCCAGATTTTTAAGGTATCCGACATAATCTCAATATTGCCATAGGCACGTAATTCATTTTTGCTGATAAATTGATAGGCACTGTCACAATACAAAGTTTGGCCCTTATGGCGTAAAATAACATGACCGATTAGTTTTCGTATATTTTGTCCATTCACTTTGCCCCCTTCCAGCCGGTCGGTTTTAAGTATCTCCACCTTTTTTTGTGCGAAAACAGTTGTACTGGAAAGAATTAGAATTCCAGTTACGAACAATAACGGCAGGATAGTACTTCTGAAGCAGTCAGGAATATGTAGCTCAAAGTTTTTCAAGTTGTGTCAGCCATACGATTAAATATTGATATTGGTCTACTTAACAGATACACGGCCTTTTACTTTATTAATGGTGTACGTGCTTAAATCTTCCTTCCCTTTAAGTCCATAACCGGCAATACTGTCGGATGGTGTCGTAATGACTACATAATTTGGCGTTTCTATATTATGAGACTTTTGAATCCACTTAAGGTATTCGCTGCGTAATATCTTTTTTTTGTCTGTTTTGACAACCACGTCACCTGAAAACTCAAAAACTGAATTGTCGCTGTTAAATAGAGCCTTATTGCACCTCACCGTCGTGGTGATATTACCAAGAGTATCCTGTATGGCTATTTTTACCGGCCCTTTAAAATGAGTTTGACTGCCATTGTCCTTTTGGTAGGTGGCAGCGTATGGAGCGTTCAAGATAACCCGTTTGTGGCCGCCTTCAACTAAATCCATGTGAACATTCCAGCTCTCCGTTTTTGATGTCAGAGTATCCTTAATCGCACTGTTTACTCTTTTTTTATCGTATTTCGATAGTTTCGTACAGGAAGAAATAACGATTAAGGATATTATGAACAGAAGAGTCGTTTTCATAAGATATCAAACCGTTCCAAAGAATCTGTCGCCGGCGTCACCGAGTCCGGGAACGATATAAGCATCTTCATTCAGCTTTTCATCTACGGCAGCGGTAACAATGGGGACATCAGGGTGTTCCTGTTGAAGCTTTTCGATCCCTTCGGGTGCGGCAATTAAACACATGAATCGTATTTTTTTAGCTCCATGCTCTTTAAGAATGTTGAGGGCGGCAATAGCACTTCCGGCTGTTGCCAGCATGGGATCGACTAAAATCACTTCGGCTGTGTCGAGTCCATCCGGCATTTTATAATAATACTCGACCGGTTGTTTTGTGGTTTCATCACGATAGAGTCCTAAATGCCCTACTTTCGTTTCAGGAATGAATGTTATGATTGAATCAACGAGGCCAAGGCCTGCACGTAATATTGGTACGACAATAATATCGGTATCCAGAACCACGCCCTCCGTTTTCTGTATTGGCGTATTCAGAGTTACCTGTTTCAAGGGCAAATCTTCAAGTGCATGATAGGCAAGGATCATAGATACCCTGCCCAGCACTTGTCGAAACATTGATGAGGATGTGTTTTTGTCTCGTAATATTGTTAAATCCCGTTCTGTTAACGGATGCTTAACAACCTTGAGATTTTTAATATTATTCTTCTGGTAATGCATGTTGTTTTGCAAAATATGTTTGTGTTAACTCGTAGACGACGCCCGAGAGTGCGAACAGGGCAATTAGGTTCGGTAATGCCATAAGGCCGAGTGTAATATCGCCGATCGTCCATACTGTGGTTAGAGCCAATATAGCACCGATAAAATTCATAATAACATAAACACCCTTATAATAAACAATTGATCTGTCTCCGGCCAAATATTGTATCGCTCTGTCGCCATAATAGCTCCAGCTAATTGCCGTTGAAATTCCAAATAAAAATACACAAAGTGTAACGATATATTGTCCACCGGGAAATAAATGAGATAATCCCTGTTCAAAAGCCAATGCTGTCATCGGGGCACCATTTTCCACTACACGGCCGTAGAGAGCATGTAATTCCTTATCCTCATGCGACTTAGCATAACGGCCGTTACTGCCGTGAAGAAGGGTACCATTAAAAGGAATGGTCATAGCCGCATCTTCAAAAAGTGAATCAATACTGTAATCGTTATGCAAAAGTGTTCCGTTTTGAATGACTCCATCTTGCACATTTAACGGCTGTGTTGCCATAGAAGTACTGGCCAGGTTCGAAGCTGATTCCACCTGTGTTGTTTTATAAACATTATCAACGGCATTCAGTTTTACAATTTCATTATGCTTAGTTTGCCACACATTGGTAATGATGATCACCAATCCCGTCATGGTACAAATAACAAGTGTATCGATAAAGGGTTCGAGAAGAGCTACTACACCTTCACGGACGGGTTCATCCGTTTTGGCTGCGGCGTGTGCCGTTGGGGCTGATCCCTGCCCGGCTTCATTAGAGAATAAACCTCGTTTGATCCCCCAGACAAGTGTTGTCAGAAAAGCCCCGGATCCGATACCAAATGCGCCGGCTTTGGGTGAAAATGCTGACGAGATGATCAATCCCAAAGTTGGTATGACTTCGGTATAGTTCAATAGTAATATTAACAGGGCGCCGGTAACATAGATGATAGCCATAAGCGGGGCTAGTCGCGATGTTACATTTCCAATACGTTTGATGCCGCCAAGGATGACGAAACCGACCAAACCGGCTGTGACCAGGCCTGTTAAATAGCGTGGTATATGGAAAGCACTGAAAAGAGAGTCGGCTACGGTATTGGCCTGTACGGCATTACCTGTCAGGAAGGAGCAGATAACAGCACTGACTGCGAAAACTATCGCCAACCATTTCCAGTTCGGACCAAGACCTTTTTCTATGTAGTACATAGGTCCGCCGGATACGGAGCCATCGGGATTGGTATTACGATAATTGACCGCAAGTGTACATTCTGAGTATTTAATTGCCATACCCAGCAATGCTGTCACCCACATCCAGAAAAGAGCACCCGGACCGCCATAGTGAATGGCTATAGCTACTCCGGCAATATTACCGATACCGACAGTAGCAGACAAGGCAGTGCTTAAAGCCTGGAAGTGATTTACATCACCAACATCATCTGGATCGTCATAATAACCCGTTACAACTTTTACTCCATGAGTAAAACGCCGGATTTGGATAAATCCCAAACGAATGGTGATAAATATTCCGAAGCTTAATAATACCACTACCATAAAAGGGAAAACTTCGGGTTTGGACCAGATTAAGGAATTGAGAAAGTTAACAACTTGATCGAATGTATGCATTGAAACGATGTAGGTTTTATTAATGTTAGGATCTTCATGAGATAGTCAAGGTATATAAGATCTTAGAAAATCTTAAAAAATCTAATCTAATGCATCTTTAATTATTATAAATCTTCTATTTATACCGTTTATTTTTACGAAATTGGGGCATTTCATTTAAAATTTTTAGTAAATAGCATAAAATACTAAGTTTTAAGGACTTGCGCTTTATTAATAACTGAGGTATCTTGTTAAGAGATTGAACTCAAATGGGATATAGCTATGACAAAAGCTGATATAGTAGAAATTATTTCATCCTCTACAGGTTTGACAAAAGTAGAGACCGAAGCCGTTGTAAAAGGTTTTTTGGATACCGTTATTGATGCCATGAAACGCGGTGAAACTATTGAATTAAGAGGTTTTGGCAGTTTCAAAGTTGTCAAAAGGGCTCAAAGAGTGGCAAGAAATCCAAAGACGAACGAAGAAGTTATCGTTCCGGAGCAATTTGTTCCGACTTTGAAAGTCTCGAAAGAATTCAAAAAAAGTGTAAATAAAGCGTTGAATAAATAGTTTAAGTCAACGCTGGCTTACCTTCAACGAACTCTGTTTCAAGGGAACAGGCAAGCTGTTCCTCTTATAATCCGTTGTATGCCTGTTAATTGCCGGAGCTGCAAAAAAATATAGAAGTTAATTCTAATTTTTATGAAACTATTTTGTATCTTGTGGCTCTAAAAAATAGCATACGGATACATGTGGCATCGCTGTGTTGTTTATTTAAACTAATTTGGAAATCGCAATTATTAATCGGAAGGTGATTTAATATGCCTAGTGGAAAAAAGAAGAAAAGATCAAAAATTGCTAAGCATAAGCGTAAAAAGAGACTGCGTAAAAACCGACATAAGAAAAAATAAAAGCCTAGTTTTAGGCTTTTATTTTTTATGCAGCATGCGGAATCGATTCATTAGCAACCTGTATGACTTTAATGGTATTTAGTAACAGATTCTGAAGTTTACGGTTGATGTATTGATGAATTTCATTAAGCGAATAGAGATCTTCGAACGTATATTGAAAATACGACATCAACCTCATCTCTGAGAGATATCGGCCATAAAGGTCTCCTTCAACCTCAATGTGCCATCTGGTAATAATGTTATCAGATGAAAAAAGATGACTAACACGTTCATTTATATTTTCCATCCATTGGGTTGCCAGGTTTAATCTAACGTTCCCCTCTTTAGTATCTGAAATATTCCCAATTTTATCATTATCAAAAATCCAGGCAACTTCAATATCGATGGTCGGCTTTATACTGGTAGGTATTAAAGGCTTGTCTATTAACAAAGGATGCTTTTTCATGCCCTTCAACTGTTTGGCAAGACTTATTTCCCTAAATTTATCCCAGTCAAAATTAATCGTAACTGATTTTAAGTAATCAGTCATATTTTGTATATCGATGACCAATTCAAGACCCGTGGCATTGATAGTGTTTTCATTCCACGTTTTAAATGTTTCGATCTCGATATTTCGCTTGTATAATTCAGATTCTATTTGGTTAACTAATGAATTAAATATTGGATAATTCATTTAATATTTTTGGTTTTGTAGCATTCAAATTGATGTCAAAAAACGATATTAATATAATAATATTTACATGAATAATTATTATACCTTAAAACATTTAGTAAAGGAAGTTTCAGTTCCTATTACTCAAACGACATTCAGTTTTGCTGTAACGCCCAGAAAAAATGTTATTGAATTATATCTTGAATGTCCTATGAAAAGATACCGAATTATTACTGATACTGGAAGTAAAGAAACTGTTTTCTTTCTGGATGAATACCGGCCTCAAAAAAAATCTAATGTCTATAATCCTTTTGAATCACTGAAAAATGTCAAAATCGCCAAAATAGAACTGGCTGATCGGGATCGTTATATCTCCTTAATATTTGAAAATGGTAATCAATTAGTATTCACATTATATGGGCCGCATGCCAATGTGTTTCATGTAAGTGGGGGGCAAGTACTGGAGGCTTTTAAAAATAATGATCAGTTAAAGGGACAAAAAGCACCTTTACCACGTACAGCTGAATTATGGAATGACTATTTACCAAATGATAAGGTCAAACGTAAAATCACAAGGATGAATCCGCTATTTCCACGTGAATTGATACCGTCGGTTATAAGCATTTATAATTTATCTGAAAAAAGTGATAGCTATATTGAGAAAGTGATCCGTGATCTTACAAACGAGCTATCGCACAATCCCTCACCACGAACGCTAATCAATGGCGTTATTTGTCTTTTATCAGAAGAAAAATTGCCGGTTCAGACATTAAAGAAATTTGATGATGTAAACAGTTGCGTTCGTTTCAGCTATTACCGTGCGTTAAGCAGATCGAGTTTTGATCAATCAAAAGAAAAGCTGCAATCACAGTTTGAAGATTTATTAGGTAGTTTGCATAAACAAATAAACGATCTTGAACAGGTTGATAAAAATATTAGCAGGGCTGAAAGGTATGAGAAATTTGGTCATTTGATAATGGCAAATGTTCATCAAAAAAAATATGACCATGTTGATGAGCTAAAAATTCCGGATCTTTATGATAATAATACCCTTGTGACGATAACTCTTGATCCCGAATTAAATTTGGCCGAAAATGCTCAATATTATTATGAAAAGTCGAAAAAAGCTCGTAAATCGTATGAAATGGGTCTAAAACGATTGGATGAAGTAAAGAATAAAAGGTCGGATGTCAAAAAGTTATACGAGGATTTTAAAACGTGTAATAACAACCGGGATCTGCAAAAGTGGATTAAAAATCATAAAAAGGAACTGGAAGATATCAATATCATAAGTAATAAAGCAGTAAAACAGATACAATATCCTTTTCGAAAAACGGAAATCGACGGGGTTGAGATATGGATCGGTAAAAATGCCAAAAGTAATGATAAACTAACTTCTATGGCTCATAAAGAAGATATATGGATGCACGCCCGCGGTGTTTCCGGTTCACATGTCGTAATCAGAATGGAAAATGATAAAGGGTATCCACAGAAAGATTTATTGCAAAAGGCAGCATCCATTGCAGCTTATTATTCTAAAGCCAAAGGATCAAAAATGGCCCCGGTAAGTTATACGAAGAGAAAATATGTCAGAAAACCAAAGGGTGCAGCCCCCGGTTTAGTAATCCTTGACCGTGAAGAAGTGATTATGGTTGAACCCCAAAAAATTCCAAAAGTAAAAGATTAAAAGTAGTGAGCGATTTAATATATTTGTGTGGATTTATGGGATCGGGTAAATCGACAATTGGCAGGATATTAGCCCGAATGAAAAAGGTCCCATTTTATGATTTGGATGAGATCATTGAAACAAATGAAAAGAATGAAATCACCAATATTTTTAAAGAAAAAGGTGAGGAACATTTTAGGAATTTAGAGAAGAAATATCTGGAGTCTTTTGATACCGGACAACCTGCGGTATTGGCTCTTGGTGGAGGTACTGTTTGCAATGAAATTAATCTTCGTTTTGTCAAATCCAGCGGCGTATTGATTTTTTTAAAACCAACGGTGGATATTATATCAAAACGGTTATCGGATGATAAATCGCGACCCATGTTACGTGATGAACACGGTCATATCAGAAATGAAGAAGAACTTACATCATTTATAACAAACCTGTATACTAAGCGTTTAATTTGGTATGAGCAGGCTCATTATATTATTAAGATAAACAAAGTTGTTGAACCGAGCGCTATAGCTTCACGAATCTTATCATTAGTAAAATAGTTTGTTGAGTTGATTACATTAAAAACAAAACGTACAAAGAAGTATTACATAACGATTAGTAATGATCTCCGTAAGAAGTTAATCCCTTTTTTGGAAGAGAATTATTCTCAATCCAGGGCTATGCTGTTGATAGACGAAAACGTGAAGTTATATCATGGGCAGCGTATTGCAGGTATTTTGGGTGAATATTTTAAACTTGTTAAGGAATATGTAATTCCGAGTGGAGAGTCCAGTAAGAGTTATGAAGAATGGCAAAAAATAACAGAGTTTGCTCTTCAAAATAATGTTCGGCGCTCCACCCCTTTGTTTGCCGTTGGGGGAGGTGTTACAGGTGATTTATCCGGATTTGCTGCGGCAAGTATTATGCGCGGTATACCACTTGTTCATATTCCAACCACGTTATTATCAATGGTTGACAGTTCAATAGGTGGTAAGACCGGCATCAATAGCCGAACAGGAAAGAATCTCATTGGGGCCTTTTATCAGCCGGATGCTGTGTTTGCCGATGTTACGATGTTGCAAACGTTGCCCCGGGAAGAATGGCTTTGCGGGCTTGGTGAAGTGATCAAGTATGGTGCCATATCGGATAGGAAAATTATTGACGAGGTTAAGGATAGGCTGAAATCAGGATCTATGACTGAATATCCTGATCTTTGGGTGCCTTTGATAAATAAATGTGCATCGATTAAAGCAGATATAGTAGAAAAAGATGAAAAGGAAGCCGGCATTCGCGCATATTTAAATTTTGGTCATACTTTTGCCCATGCCATCGAGGCGTACTTAAATTATGATGAAATATCTCATGGTGCCGCCGTTTATGCCGGGATGATCGCTGCCGCATTCGCTTCGAATTATTTCGGAGCAGAACTTGAATTAGAGGAATTATTACAATTCAAGTCTTACTACAATTTAAATTTGTCAAGACTGGAAAAACACATCGGCCAATTAATTGAAATAATGTATCATGATAAAAAAGTTAAATCTGATAAATTACGCTTAATTTTATTATCAGATTGGGAACAGCCTTACATTACTGATATTGATGATATGCGAGTTGTTAGAGATTCATGGAAATACATGTTTCGTCAGTTATGACACGAATAACAGGTGAGTCGGTCAGGAGATATTAATAAGTGTTTGTACGTTGGATTTATAAAATATGGCGAGCGATATGGTTTACCATATTAACCCTTCTGCTTGTTGCGGTACTGGGTAGTGGGATTGCTTTAATTTCTTTGCAACAAAAACCCGTAAAGAAATTTCTGGCTCATCGACTTGAGAATGTATTTAATGCCAATTATCAAGGTAAAATCACTATTGGTGAACTTGGGGGGTACCTGCCTTTCAATATCCAGGTCCAAAATGTAAAATTAACGTATCCATCAGCAGATAGCCTGACACGTAAGCAGCCTATTTTTCAATGTGATACCATTTCTTTTAGTGTCAATTTGTGGGAATTGCTAAGCCGGCAAATTCGTGTTACGAGTTTTAATTTACGGGATCCTGAAATACACTTCAAAAGCCAGGATGACTCAACATATACCATCAGGGAAGCGTTAAAAAGAGTTAAACCGGGACAGCGGAAGCCATCTTTAATTTTTAAAGATCTAAATATATATGCACCGGTTATATCCATTAAGCGGGGTACTGTTACGATAGACAGATTACATAATGTTTCAGATGAGATATTGCTTCCCAAACCAATTAAACTCGATTCATTAAATATGAGAGTATTCCTTGAGCTCAATAGTGATCAACGTTTTTTGGATATCGATCGGTTCGATGCTAATGTTCTACAAACAATTGCAGGGAAAATAGATATTACTGGCCAGGTTTTTAATGACAGCAGATACCTGGAGTTTAACCAATTCAAAATCAAAACAAGTCAGTCGCATTTAGTATTGAATGGTGAGGTTGATGGCGTCGATATGTATGCATCTAATTTATCACAGCAATTTCATAATGCCCGATATAAAATCTCTGTTGATTCAACCGAAATTTATCCCAGTGAATTTGCCGATATATTCCCTCAAATTCCTCTTTTGACGGTACCGATAAAGGTGAATTTAAGATCGGAAGGTGATATTTCTCAGTTCAATATTAATAAACTGGATTTAGTTTTTGATAAAAGTGAGTTAAACCTGTATGGAAAACTTAATAATCTTAACTCTAAAAAATACTTTGGTTATGATCTTACTGTCAACAAAATTCATATGTTGACGGAAGATCTAAAGATGTTGACCCATAATTCTTTGACTAATTTTAAGGACTGGGATAATATAACGGCCAAAGGAACGGTGAGGGGAAATATCGATTCTGTGGATGTTAAGACTGATCTGAAATTCCCCAAAGGTCAGATTCACATAAATGGTTCGTCCAGTCTGAAGGCGCCTTATGTATATAAAGCGAATCTGAAAAGCCGTGATTTGACACTTGATCAGTTTAAGACACTTGATAGTACAAAAGGGTATCTGAATATCGATGCCAGCATGAAAGGCCAGGGACTATCATTAAGAAATGCGGCCGTCAATTTTACTGCTGACTTATACGATAGTAAAATCAATGACGTAACGGTTAATAAGATGAATATGAATGTTTCCATTCAGAACGGTTTTTTGGAGCCTTCATTCACATTTTATTCAGGAGGATCAAAGTTGACCGGTAATGGCTGGATTGATCTACTGGGCAGTGAACCTATCTTTAAATTTGATGGTTCAGGAGAAGGGGTGGATCTTGCCGAGTTCTTCCCAAAGATTGGTTTATCGAATACGAATCTGAATTTTAAATTTAAAACGAATTTGCAGGGTGGTTCCCTCGACCGTTTGTATGGCCGCGCCAGTATGGATATTAGTCGATCGATTGTTGGTAAGGACACACTTCGCCCACATCAATTTTATATTGATTTAAATTCCCCTGATAAGAAACAACGATCATTACGGTTCACCAGCTCAATTATGGATTTTATATTACAAGGTCATGTTGAGCCGTCCCGTTTATATCAAATGGGACGTTATTGGACGGAGTATTTTAAGAAACATATTAACAGTGAAATTAAATTTCAGGCACAGGATACCAGCAATTTTGCAGTAAATAGTAAAGTTAATGTCCCTTCTGATACCTTGAATTTTGGAGTGAGTCTGCAGTTAAAAGATGTTGCCCTGCTTAGGCATTACTTCACTAAAATACCTTTTATAAAGACAAAAGGCCGTCTGAAAGCTAATGTAAAAGCGGACTCACAACGATTGCTTATTACCGGGGGCCTGAATGATCCGACAACAGATATAAATAAAATCCGGGTCAACGACTCCCGGTTGATGATAACGGCAAGTTTTAATCACAGTCAGGATTTTAAACAATTTGCAAACCTGGATGTCAGCGCTAAAATAGATAGTCTTTCGATGCGTGATTTATCATTTGCCGGTTTGGATATGGAATTTTCTATGAAAAATGATTCCATTAAGACAAGTGGTAACATCGGCACCATAGGTAAGAATGCTTCATTGAAAATGAAACTGGCTGCTGAAGTATTGGATACGGCCATTGTATTGAATGTTAATCAGTTTAACCTGGGTAATAATGAGTATCAATGGGAAAATAAAGGGAAACCGGGACTAATATTTGATAAAAGCCATAAGGTAAATTTTCAGAATTTTGACTTTGTGAACGGTACTCAAAAAATAAATCTTGTTGGTGCTTTTAGCTCGGACAAGAGCGATTCTGTTATTTATTCCCTGCAAAATATTAATTTGCAAAGGGTATCTGATCTTATCAATGGCCGGATAAATTTTGAAGGTACGTTGAATGCCAGTTTTTATACAAAGTCACTATCCAAACTACCGCAGATCCAGGGGAATATTTTTGTTGACCGATTTGCACTTGATAATCGACCGGTTGGCGATTTTAAGTTTCATAGTAAATTTAACCCGGTGGAAAAAAGATTTGATACCGAAATAAGTGTAAAAGCAGATACCTCAAAATACCATGATTACTATGTCAGGAATGACAGTGTTGCTACCGACATACAAATGAAGGGGTATTTTCAACCTCCCGATGCTGCCGCCAATGCTGATACCTTATATGATTTTAATATCAATTTTAAACAAATAGATATGTGGGTTCTGCGATATATAATTCCGGGTATTTTCAACAAACTGGAAGGGCCGGCTAACGGAAAGGGATATATTGCAGGTAATACGAAAAATTATAATTTTCACGCCCATTTTAATGTCGATGATGTTCACGCAGTACCTGTCTTCATGAATTCGAATTTTTATTTGACAGGACCCGTTGATCTCGACCGCTATAAGGGGGTAACTATCGATAGTGTAAGAATACATGATAATCAGGGGGGAACGGGGTTATTATATGGAAATGTGGATCTCAACAATTTTCAGGTCAGGAAGAAACTGAATCTGACACTCGATCTTAACAGGTTGAAATTTTTGAATAATGATTTTAATCCGGATGTCCCATTTTATGGGGATGTAATCGGGACAGGGGAAGTACGTTTGACCGGATCTAATCTGAATCCATTTCTTCAAACTGTAACACCATTACAGACATCTTCAAGCTCTGTTCTATCAATACCATTACTTGATGAAACGAGTGTTCAGGATCAGAGTAAATCTATAGAATTTGTTAAAGAATTCTCAACCGCCGGTAAAAAAGGAACTAAATCCGGTTCCGGTACTTCACAATCCCAGGGTCAACAAAAACAGGCGGAACAGGTGTCTCCAAGTCAGGAATCATTTACGGAATTATTTCAACTGGATTTACAATTTTCGGCACCGGATAATTCGACAGTTAAATTTATTTTTGATCCTGTTACCGGTGAAGTTCTTACAGCCCAGGGTGGTGGTAATGTCAATATCACATTACAAGATCAAAACCTTCAAATGTTCGGGCAGTTTAACATTACCGGTGGTAATTATCTCTTCGTCGGTGGTGGCGTATTCAGCAGGAAATTTTATTTAGAGAATGGTGGTAATATCATATGGGAAGGTGACCCTAAAAATCCCCGTATCAATGTTACCTCAGTTTATCGGGCACGACCAAATATCAAACCCATCACCAATGAAGACAGAAGGGTGCCGATTAATCTGATACTGAAGCTAACGGGTAATATAAAAAGTGTTCAAAACCAGTTCTATTTTCAATTTCCCAACTCTCCGGATGTTACCCAGAGTTCTACAATTTTAAGTTTATTAAATAGCGAAGACCAAAAATTATTACAGGCAACAAGTTTACTATTGACGGGTAGTTTTAGCAATGTGAATATTCAGAATGGGTCCGAAAGCCAAAGATTGGGAACTAACCTTCAGAGTAAAGTAACGCAAGTCGGCCTCAGCCAATTATTGTCGAATCAAATCAATACGTTACTGAATAGTAGTTTGAGTGATTTAAATATCGACTTGAATATGACGGGTTTTGACCAGGCTGATCTGGGTATAGCCTTACGATTATTTAATGATCGATTGGTATTAAGGCGCGAAGGTGTGATTGGCGGAGGGCCGCAGTATGATAATATTGGCGACCTTGGAGCTGAATATCAAATTAATCCTTCCTTATCCGTGGAAGTTTTTCACCGGCAAGATCCTACGCTAAGTTCAAGTTATGCTGTTGGAACCACAACACCATTGCCAAGTGTTAATGGTGTAGGTTTAAAATATCAGGTTCAATTTAATACATGGAAGGAACTGCCTAAAAAAATAGCGAGATCAATAATCAGTATTTTCAAGAAAAAGAAAAAGGCTAAAACAAATGCTCCTGCCGATACCACTACAGTAAAATCACAAGCAGAAAAACGTGATTAATAACTAATCATACATCAACATTTTATAATACATGATATTGTTTAACAATATTATTAACCTGAATATTTAGTAAAAAGATGCAATATAAATGTATTTATCAAGGTTGAATTAATTAATAATAACTTCCTGCTAAATAAATAATATTTCAAATAAATTTATTAGTAGTTCATATTTTTGATTCCACATATTTATAATGAGTAAAAAAAAGAAATTATCCGGACTTGAAAAACTGGTGCTCGATTTTCTGAAGAGTCATTCGGAGACAAAAGTACCGGCTAATGCAGTAGCTGCAGCTCTGCAAATGGATAAAAAGCAAGATCAGAAGAAACTTAGAAAAACGATAAATAAACTTGTAAGTAAAAAGAAAATTAACCGATCAAGAGGAGATTTATTGAGTGTCGCCCGTAAAGGAAATCACCATAAACTGTATGAAGGCAAAATAAGCGTCAACCGATACGGCGTAGGATTCGTGACTGTTGAGGGTTATGAAGTAGACATAAGAATACCATCTAAAAGGTTAGGAACCGCCTTACCTGATGATATTGTCAAAATTGAGATCTTTAAAAATGGTCGACAGAAAAGGCTGGAAGGCAAAGTGGTGGAAGTCGTCGAAAGAGGCCGTCAAATTTTTGTTGGTACATTGATAAAGCATGGCTCGGGCACTTATTATATTGAATCGGATGACAAATCAGCTCAAACGGATTTCTTTGTGTTACCCCAAAATATTAATGGTGCGTCACACAACGAAAAAGTAATATTTCAATTATTGGAATGGGCACATCCCAAATCGTTGCCGGAAGCTAAAATTTTGGAATCGCTTGGTGAAAAAGGAACAAATGACGCATTAGTTCTTTCCATTTTGGCAGAAAATCAGATGCGTGCATCGTTCCCGGATGAAGTTAATAAATTTGCCTCAAGTATAGCCCGTGCAATTCCTGAGAGTGAATATACGAGACGTCATGATATTCGTGATAAGGATGTATTTACCATTGATCCGGAGGATGCAAAAGATTTTGACGACGCGATCAGTTTAGATGTTCTCGAGAATGGGAACTTCAACCTGGGGGTTCATATAGCCGACGTTAGCTATTATATGCAACCGGATACCGTGCTCGATAAGGAAGCGCATAAAAGAGGTACAAGCGTCTATCTGGTTGACAGGGTAATACCAATGTTACCGGAAGAACTAAGTAATGGAGTATGCAGTCTTCGTCCGAATGAAGACAAACTGACATACAGCTGTTTTATGGAAGTAACACCGGAAGGGAAAGTAGTTGATTATTCGATCGAAGAGACGGTTATAAATTCAAAATACCGGTTTACCTATGAAAAGGCTCAGGAAGTTATAGATGGTAAAAAAGATAACCCATATGCAGAAAAACTGAATATTCTGGCAGAACTTACACAAACGCTCACAAAGAATCGTTTTAGAAAAGGTTCCATAAATTTTGATACTCCGGAACCCAGATTTGTACTTGATAAAGACGGAACACCGGTTGATGTCATCATAAAGGAACGGCTGTTAACACATCGCCTGATTGAAGAATGTATGCTTTTAGCCAATAAAATGGTGGCAATTCATGTTGATAACTTGAGAAAGGAAACGAATAAGAAAAAATCAAAGGACTTATATCCGTTTTTTTATCGTGTACATGATAAACCGGACCAGGAGAAATTAGCTGACATTGCCGAGCATGTAAAACCGATTGGCCTGCAATTTAATATACACGACGGGAAGGTAACTCCACAGAAGATAAACAAGTTATTAAGTGAAGTTGAAGATACATCACTGGAATATATCATCAATAATTTGACTTTGAGGGCTATGGCTAAGGCGGAATATGGTCCTAAAAATATTGGGCATTTCGGATTAAATTTTTCACATTACACGCACTTTACCAGCCCCATCCGACGTTATCCTGATGTTATTGTTCATAGATTACTGAAAAACTATGCTGTTGGGCGGCCTGCTTACCGATATGAAAAATTACGTGAAATGGGTGTTCAATGCAGTGAACGGGAGAAAATGGCCGTCGATGCTGAACGTGATTCCGTGAAATTAAAACAAGTTGAATATCTAAATAAACATATAGGTGACGAATTTATAGGTGTCATCAGCGGTGTAACCGAAAACGGATTATATGTTGATTTGAAGGATATTCATTGTGAAGGTATGGTTCATATCAGTAATATGAATGACGACTATTATATATATGACAGAAAACGATATTGTCTCTACGGCCGATCTCATGGTAGAAAATACCAGATGGGTAACTTGGTTAAAATAAAAGTAGTAGAGACTAATTTGGAACAGAGAACAGTCGATTTACTAATAATAAGTTGATGGAAGTCGCTTTAAATTAAATTATTTAACCACAGTGATTTTGTACTATATTGATATATAGTAGCATTTAAATTCCTGATATTTAATAATAATATCTTACAGGTAGTATGATGAGAAAGATAATAAAGATATTTGGACTAATCCCTTTAGTATTACTCGTATTTATTTTTGTGCCAATTAAAAACGCACAAGCCCAGTACTTTGCATTTGGACAAAATAAAGTTCAATACAAGGATTTTAACTGGAAATATATTCAGTCTCAGCACTTCGATATCTATTATTATCAGGATAAAAACTATTACCTGGCAGTTTTTGCGGCTCAAAGTCTTGAATCGGCTTTGAAAGAGATTGAAAATGATTTTAATTATAAGATCACAAGCCGGATCAAAGTCATTGTCTATGATTCCCATAACGATTTTTCTCAAACGAATGTAACACAGTTACCGATTGGAGCTTCTGGTATTGGTGGTGTCACGGAACCGTTTAAAAACAGGATTACATTACCATTTATGGGATCATATAGTGATTTTCGTCATACTTTACACCACGAGTTGGTCCACGCAGTCGTTAATGAAATGTTTTATGGTGGATCTGTTCAGTCAATCATACAGAACAATATCCAGCTCCAGATACCAAACTGGTTTAATGAAGGTATGGCTGAATATTCATCTGTCGGTTTTGATACAAATGAGGATGATTTTCTTCGTGATGCCATACTGAATGATTATATGCCTCCCATAAATCAATTATACGGATATTTTTGGTATCGCGGTGGCCAATCGGTTTGGGATTATATAGTTGAAGAGTACGGCCGGGAAAAAATTGGTGAAATATTTCATGATATAAAGAATTCCCGCAATGTGGAGGAAGGTTTCAAACAAGCTTTGGGCCTTTCGATAGAAGAGTTGTCCAAACGTTGGCATGCCTTTTTGAAAAAACGTTATTTACCTGAAATTGCCAATAGAAATTCCCTTGATGAGGCCGGTACTCAAATAACCAAACGTCAACCTACAGGTTCGGGTTCTTATAATACAAGTCCCGCTCTGTCACCCCAGGGCGACCGTCTGGCTATGATTACCAATCAAAGCGGTAATCTTGATATCGTTGTTGTAAATACGTTGACTGGAAAGAAGATAAAAACGCTCGTTAAGGGTCAGGGTAATGTAAATTTTGAAGACTTTAATTTATTAAATGATAACCTCACCTGGTCGCCGGATGGAAGTAAAATAGCATTATCTGTCAGATCCAGGGGAAGTGATGAACTGGCTGTAATTGATTACCAAACGGGTCAGGCCCAAAAGTATAATTTCCCGGATATCGATGCCATAGGTGCTCTATCATGGTCGCCTGATGGTAAGAAAATAGCATTCGCAGGATCTTCCGGGCCCTTTCCTGATATATTTGTGTTTAATCTTGAAAGCCGCAAAATCATTGATGTCACCCACGATATTTTTACGGATAAGCAACCTTCATGGGGAGCCGATTCTCAAACGATTTATTTTGCTTCCGACAGGGGAAATAAAGTTGAGCTTAACAAGTATGGAGTCAATTATGACGAGTTGATGAATCCTGATCTCTATAATATGGATATTTACAGTGTTAAAGTCGGATCCGACAGGGCTGTCAGGTTAACTAAAACACCCGGCTGGGATGAGACACAGCCTATTATGACCCGGAATGGTCATCTGATATATACTTCCGATAAAAGCGGTATCCCGAATGCCTACGAGATGAATATTGCTACTCGTACGAGTAAACCTCTTACGAATCTGATTTCGGGTATCTTACAGATGTCGGTCAGCGCTGATGGTAGTAAAATGGCTATAAGTGCTTATAATGGCGGATATGTAGATATTTATTTAATTAACTCTCCATTAACGAAGCAGGTAAAGGCTCCTTTGAAACCTAATTATTGGGCTAAACGAAGAGCTAATGAGCCGCATGACGTACGGGTGCCGGCATTGAGATATGCCAGGGAAATGTTTGGCACTAATGGGACACAATATGCGGTGGAAGAAAAAGCTAATGGAATGCAGGTTGCCGATACAACAAAACCAAAATTAGCTCAGGCAAATGGCAGAGATTTACAAGGCCTCGGTCGGGTAGCTACGAAAGATACTGCTAAAGTTGACTCTACTAAAAAAGATACGACCAATAATGGTTATATCGATTACCATAACTACGTATTTGGAAAGTCATTCGAAGAAGAGGCAAAAAAGAAATCTGAAAAGGATGTTTTTAAACCGAGTGACAATGTAACGAAAGATGATAAATTTCGTCCTCATAAATACAGATTAAGTTTCTCACCCGATTTCACATATTACAGTGGAAATCTTTCAACCTATTATGGTACTTATGGTCTTGTGCAAATGAGATTTAGTGATGTTTTGGGTAATCAGAACATTACTATTGCCAGTAACCTGGTCTCGGATCTTAGAAATAGTGATTATTTAATCAGCTATGGAAATTATGAACACCGTACAAATTATATGGTTAATTATTTCCATAGCGCTCAACAGTATCAAACATTCTATGGACAGTTAGTCCGGTACCGGACATATGGTGGTGGTGTTAATTTTCAATACCCGATAGACCGGTTTACGCGGATAGACTATGGCGCTTCCGTATTGGCTATTTCCCGTGATTTCAGTGATGTTTATTTCAATGACCGGTCTAGCCAGACCTCGGCTTTCGTTTATCCAGAAATCACATTTACTAAAGATAAATCCAAAGCAGGTTATGTACATCCGGAGGGTGGTTTCAGATATGCATTGAGCCTGACAGCAAGTCCACCGGTAACACAAAAAACCGTACAATTCGTTAGTTTAATCGGTGATTTCCGGAAGTATGTCGGTTTGGGTGCCGGTTACAGTTTCGCATTCCGTTATTCCGGTGGTGCTTCTTTTGGGCGCGATGCCCAATCATTCTTCGTAGGTGGTATGGCAGGGTGGATTAACTATCGCTGGTCGAATAATCAGATACCATTGGATAATCTAAGTGATATATTTCTTACAATGCCGGCTATTCCGATGCGTGGTTATGAGTACAATGCCATTTTTGGAGATCGATTCAGCTTAATCAATGCAGAATTCCGGTTTCCTTTATTTGCTGCCATCTTACCGGGACCAATTCCGATATTGCCACTATATAATTTAACAGGTGTATTGTTTACTGATGTAGGTACCGCCTGGGGATTGGACGATCTGACTACACCAAACGTCAATGAAGCAAAACTGAATTTTCATATCGCCAAACCGGTTACAGAAACGGTTCAACAAAATGGACAAACTTTTACCCGGACATCGTTAAGGGGTGATATTCTCATCGGATCCGGTTTTGGATTGAGAACTATTCTTCTGGGATTGCCTTTACGCTGGGATATTGGATGGCCATATGATGGTCATCATTTTGGACATCCGATCAATTATATTAGTATCGGAATAGATTTTTAGCGATAAAGAAAGCTTTTTATTATATCAAAGCCCGGTTTTATAATTCAACCGGGCTTTTTTTGTCACTGATATAATTAATTCAAAGTGAATATCATAATGAGTTGGCTGACTTATATAAATCTTCGATTTATATCACTGTTGAACAGTTAAAAAATCATTTTAAGAAAAAAGTTACCTCTTGATCGCATGATGGGCGTTTTATTTCATAATTTTTAAAAGTAATGCTACAGTTTTCTATAAAAAACATGTCACAATCAGCTGACCGAAGAAAAAGTCTTATTTGTAAAAATGAAATAAAACAATGCTAAATTCAGGATTACAAATCGTATTGCTCCAGTGGGCCAGGTAACTTCAGAGTACTATTTGATTTTAATTACCGGATTATTACTGATAAGGTCTACAATTAAGGTTACAATTTATTTTACCGGGCAACAATGATTATTAATACAAAATTTCCAATTTAGAGAAGACATTAAGACTCTCAATAAATATTGAGATATGAATTTTTATGAAAGCAGATATATAAAAATGATTTTTTAGTTTGATTCTTCGTCTAAGAATATTAAAATAGTTAAGATTCTGTTAACGATAACATATTATTGTCGTCTAAATTACCAATTAATTATTTTGGGCCACGCGTATTAAAAGTGGTTAATTATTATCTGAATATATATTCATTTTACTGGTTAAGCCAGGGGAAAAGCGTATCACATACTAAGGTTAGTGTTAATTAAAATAAATAGTCATAAATGAAGATGAAAAAAAGTGTATGTAAAAAAATAACCTGGATGGTTAATATACTTCTCGTATTTTTTTTGATAGGGGGATGTAAGAAGAATACTTCATCCGGACAAAAAGGATCCAATGCAAATTATGATTTCAACAGGGCGCCATTGGCTCAAAATCATTACGCCGAATTACCTATAGGAGCAGTAGAACCTCAGGGCTGGCTACATGTCCAATTGGAGAAAATGGCTCATGGATTAGCTGGTAAATTAGGTCAGCTTTATCCCGATGTTGGTCCGAATAATGCCTGGATTGGGGGCAATGGTGATAGCTGGGAACGTGGACCTTATTATTTGGATGGACTGGTCCCGTTAGCTTATATCCTTAAAGATGAAGATTTGATCAAACAAGCTGACAAATGGATCAACTGGAGTTTAAATAGTCAGCAATCCAATGGGTATTTTGGTCCGAAGCCAAATCCGGGTGTTAAAGATACGGTTCCACACATTCAGATA
>DATFMH010000233.1:0-7451 GCA_035267045.1 Balneolales bacterium | reverse complement strand
TGCTTCAACTCAACTTCTACATTTTCTTTTTTCAATGGGATGACATACGCTCCCAGCTCCATTGAATAATTTTGATCAGGCTTAAATTGTACTTTTTTTTCTTTTGTAGCCGGTTGTTCAATACGTAAACGTGCATTTGGTGCATGTCCGGATATACTATCCAGGGTTAATTGAATAGAATCCATTGCGTTGTTAAATCGGACTTTCTTAAATTTCCCGGCATCCAGCGTAAGCCATAACCCTTTTGAAGCCAGATAAACACGGCAGCGTGAAGAATCCAAAGGTTTCACTTCCACCCAGCCATTCCCAATTTGTTGATTACCTCCAAAAGTCTGCCAGCCAAATTCAGGATGATTTACGACATAAGTTCCGGTATTAATAACATGCCCCAGGAAATTAGGCCCGTAGTCTCCTGAGTATCCGTCTATTTCCAGGGTTTCAGGAAATGAATGGAAAGCACATGGGCCAAATCCATCCTCGGTAACATTAGAAATGGCTCCCATGAGTCCGCCGTAACCGACACGCAATAAATAGATATCATCCGGATTGTCGCGATATGCCGTGAGTACCGGGATGGCATTCAATCCTGACCCATAATGATGCAATTGACGTTCGAGGCGCTGAAGTTTCCCGGCAAACAGGAAATCCCAATAACGACGGGCACTGCCGTTATAGCCCCAGTGAGGTACCGTTGGCATATACCCGGTAACCGCATCAAGTGTTATTTTCGCTTTTTCGTTATATCCAAAATAACGACACCATGCGAAAACCTCTTCCTGACCGGTTGAATCCCAGGGCATTTCACTGCCAAATGGATAGGCTAATGTCTTCCAATAATCGGCCCGTTTTTTCATCATTTGTTCGTATTTATCGGCAAGATCGGTCCAGCCTTCTCTTTTCAGGTCTTCCAGGATCATGACATATACTGTTCCTTCCATTTGTCCGAACTTTGCATAGTACGATGCATACTCTTCCATAGCCATGGCAGTCTGATATGCTCGTTTAAGATACCATTTCCAGTCATGATTCGTCACCAGTCCTTCATAATTACGGGCTAAACGATACAACATCCAGTGTACCGCTGCAACGGGAGTATAATTAAAAGAACGGCCAACCGAGCGGGCCTCTTTTTTACTCCAGCTTTCCCATCCGCCAAATTTTATGTTGGGGTTATATGTTCCATCAGGGACTTTCTTTGGATCATAATAGAACATACTCTTGCGAACACCATACTTATGGTCTCCTTCATTATATTGGATACCACCATCTAAGACGCCATTTACAAATTCTTGCAGTTTTTTAATTTCTTTTTTATCGGGTTCGATCAGCTGTTTCATCATGGTTGCTACCCATGAACCATTACCACCTTCATCGCTCAATCCCGCAATCCACGCTCTTTTTTCTTGCGTTACCTGTTTCTTCTCAAAGTAATCATAGCTGATAACAGATGGATTACGGTTAAAGATATCGTTCTTTCTATCAAACCATTGTTTCGTGACCAGAAAACTTCCCAGATCCTTTAAAACCTGGCGTTGAGGTTTCAAAACTTTATAATTCACGGTTTGTACCAGGCCATTTTCGTAAGTAATGGTCAATCGCGAGCGGCCCCATTTTTTCCCGTGAACGGTGTATTCTTTCCAGCCGTTTTTTGTTGTTTGGCTCTTCGAGACAGACAGGGCTCCGGCAGGATCAATGTTCATTGATTTGATACCCTGTTTGTACTTAAGATAGAGACGAGCTTCCTGATCCATTGGCACAATATACCCGGGAATACCAACAGCTACCGGCCGGTTATTCGCTATTAATGTATCCTCGATCTTGCGGATCTGACCGGCCAGTAAAAATTTAACGGAATACGTTCTTTTTTGTCCCGGTTTTAATGTAACAGATGATGGCGGATTCCATTGTTTCGCCTTCTTCCATTCATTATCGGCATAAGCTTTGGTATGCACCATCCACTCATAAAAACCTTCAAAAGTAATACCACGCTTTGTCTTGTCGGTCCGCAGCGGTTTATAGGCTTCGAATGGGGTATTTTGTTCCGGAACAACCACGAGTGTTGGTCCGTGCCCATTAAGACGTGTTACCTGTAAGTACCCGGCATCCAGACCGATATACGGATCATAGAACGAACATTTGTGATGAGCTTCTTTGAGTTTTCTCTTTGTCAGGATATTATTGAACACCATCGGGATACCGAGAGAACCGATCTCGACATTCTGATTCGTTTTATTTTCCAATTCATACCTGAGGACCAGGTGTTTGTTGTTTAATTCCCAATAACGTCGAACAATTAGTGGCATATTATCAGGTAGCGTCGGATTCAGTTCTGCCGATGCAAGAGTTGATCTGTTTGTTTTTAAAGCTTTTACCGGAGTACGTTTCAGGGCCGTTGAGTAGCGGTGCCAATCCCCTGAATTTCCGGATCGCAGACGCATGGTAATATCACCAAGATAATAATAACCATCTCCGCTTCTCTTATCCAGCCAATCACTTGGTACAAAATCAAAACCATCCGCTCCCTTTGGCATCAGTGAAGCTATTGTTTGCGAATCTTTGTTTAGTTTCAGATTAAAATCCGGTGTATCCAGATCAAGAAAATCCCCTTCCAGACGTAAAGTCGAATTTGGAAGATTCTTTTTAATTCCAATTTTTCTGGCTATTGCCGAAGATTTAAATCCTAATACGGCGGTCGCCGTACCTAATCCAACTTTTTGTAAAAAATCTTTTCTTAGCATGATGATTTAATTTGTAAACAAAATTTTAATGGCAACTCTTATAATTGATATACACCGGCTCTCACTATATAGATACTTGATAAATTTATATACCAAAACCGAAACATTATTTAAAATTATAAACAGACGTCAGAGAAAGATAGGGTCTCCGACGCCTGTTTTTAACTTGTAGCTATGTTCCCATGATTTTGTGAGGTTCAAAACCCGGAATTCAAGTAAAGTTTTATTTATAACAAGCGTTCTGTTGCAATTTGGAATTAGCATTCATAGCCGGATAAGGTATCGGGAAGATGATTTCACAGGGTCGTGAATCACTCGCACTCTTATATAACCAACTTTTAGTTGTATAAACTCCAAACCGAATTAACTCCTGACGGCGATGTCCTTCTAAGGCAAATTCCCATGCCAGTTCATCCAGGAACCTACCATATTTTATATCGCCTCCACCTTGAGCATTAACAACATGTCCATTTTGCCACAGGCCGTAATTATAGGTACTGCCTTTCATTAGATCTGCTCCTGTTACGGTTGCTTTAGACGGATCAGATTTAAAATCACGTTGCCTGACTTGTGTGACAATTGCAGCAGCCTGATCCGGATGACCGGTACGTAAGAGTGCTTCCGCTTTCATCATGAGCACATAGGCATAGCGATAAAAAGGTAAATCCACATCCGAACTGGCTGTCATACCCTGATAAATTTGATATTTTATAAGACGATAACCTTCATCAAAACCAGATCTTTTTAGACTTGGTATGTCATTTTTAAAAACAATCAGTGTATCACCATTCGAATCAATTTGTGGTCCACCTGCCCATGTATCTTTATAACGGGCATCCGTACTATCATATGTATTTATAAATTGTGGATCACCGGCACTACCACCCCACGGTTGTGCTTTCATTTTATATATTTGCTGTTGAATCGGAGCAAGAACACGCATATGCATCGTATTACCCGGTGCATTCACTTCGTCATAAGGAACGGCGAAAATAATTTCTGGTGAATTCTGATTTGTTTTGGAGAAATTATCTTTGTAATTGGCAGCTAAAGAATATTTACCGGAGTTAATGATATCATTACAAAGTGATATCACTTTATCCCATTCAGCTGTTCCTGTATATACTTTGGCATTCAGGTATATATCTGCCAATGTCGTTTCCGCAGCCCATTTATTCATACGACCATATGTACTCTGATCAGCCTTTGTTGAAAGATTTGGAATATTATCCTTTAACTCTTTGACAACAAAGTCATACACCTGTTTTCTTGTTGATTGCACCGGTAGTTTCTTTGATGCAAAATCAGTAACAATGGGTACATTTCCATAATTATCCATCAACAGATAGTAATAAAAAGCACGCATGGCTTTTATTTCAGATACTAAAGCTGTTTTGGTATCCGCTGCCGGCTTTACTAATCCTGAACTTATTTGATAAAGAACTCTGTTAGCTGCATTTATACCATTAAACAAATTGGTCCATGTTGCTGTTACATAGGGATGATTACTATCCCATTGAAACTTATGATATGGTAAATACGGTCCTCCCCATCCATTGGGACGACCGGGAGTGACGAACAAATCACTTGCAGATGCTTGCATGGTCACATAACCATAACAACATGCCATAAAGCTACGCATAGGCGTATAAACAGGTGCAACAACTCGTGGAATATCCTTCTGCGTAGGATGAAAATTCGATTGTGTAATCTCATCATAGGGGTGTTCCGTCAGGTTTGTACATGAAATACCCACGAAAACAAGTACCATTAATAACAATATATATTTAATAAACTTTTCCATAATAGTCCTTTTTGGCCTTTCAGAAGTTCAGATTTAATCCCAGTGTGAATGTTCGGGTAGTTGGGTATTTACCCCGGTGATCATCTCCTGGAGCTAATCCTGATATGGATACTTCAGGATCCATTCCACTATAACCGGTAAATGTGAAAGCATTATCCAATGAAAGATAGAGTCTCGCATGTGAGATATAGTCTACTTTATTTACATTGAAAGTATAACCCAGTGTGATGTTATCGACTTTTACGTAATTACCGTTCTCCAGATAATAACTCATGTATGCCCATTCGCTATCCAATTGTCTTTTACCATACACCTTATCAAATGCTGATGGCATTAAATTATACTGGGTATAATTCGGATTGGTATAGAACAGCTTATCGTAATTCAGAATTTGAAATCCGAAAGCCCCATGTACATCAACATTCAGATCCCAATTTTTATACTTCACGGTATTATTCCACGAAATATGATCTTTAGGAATACCATTTCCAATAACCTGACGATCAGTCAATGATGTTTTTTGAGGATATTTTAAGGTTTTACCATTGGCTCCCTGTATCAGCCAACTACCATCACTTGCTATGCCAACAGATTTGTAACCGTAGAAATTACCTACCGGACCACCAACGTAAATCCTATGAGTATTTAACTGTACGGATTCACCAATATAACCTGTATCTATATAGTTATTTTGGGTTTTAAATTGGTCATTAGATAATGAAACCAATTTATTTCTGTTGGTTGAGTAATTAAAGCCTGTTTTCCAAAGAAATTTATGAGTTTGAAATACCGTAAAGTTTAAAGAAGCCTCTAGACCTTTGTTTGACATCTCACCAACATTTGCCAAAATGGTATTATATAGATATGGTGGAGAGGGAACGGAATAGTTAAAAAGTAAATCTTTCGTTTTTCTGTCGTATAAATCAAAACTTCCACTCACATGATTATCAAACAGTGCGAAATCTAATCCTAAATCATATTCTACTTTACGTTCCCATTTTAAATTAGGGTTTGCATTACGTGTTGGCACAATTCCCTGGACCCATTGTCCATTATCATAGAATTTTGCTCCAAAACCATAACTGGCAAGGGATAGATATGAATCGGAGGGTGCTATACCAGTTACCCCATAACCTGCTCTGACCTTAAGATTATCGATAAAGGTAAATTTTTTCATAAAATTTTCCTGATCGATTCTCCACCCGGCAGATACAGCAGGGAAATATCCCCATTTGTGATTAGCACCGAATTTTGAATTACCTTCGTAACGCAAACTAACCATCAATAGATATTTGTTCGCATAGTTATAATTTAATCTGGAAAAGAAACCTATCAGCTTATATGAGTTTTTATAACTGCTCATATTGGCTTTTCCCTGTGTCAGGTAATTCCCTGTACTTAAATTATTATATGAGAATAAATCAGACGGGAAATCAGAATTGTTCGCAGAAAAACCTTGATAAACCTGTTGCTGATAGCTATATCCACCTAACAATTTCACATTATTTTCACCAAATGAATTTTCATAATTCGCGGTGAATTCCATTAATTTATCAGTATTGGAGTCAAGGCCTCTAGAGGCGTATCCATTTACATTATTCTTCAGAGTTGAAATATGTTGGAAGGTTTCCGAGTATCCGCTGAGTGTCTCCGACTTACTAAGGGAACCAAGAACTTTTAAACTCAATGTTTTAAACGGATCCCATCTCATTGTACCATTTAATCTTAGATCTCTGGTATCAACTTTGCCATTGTCTTCATTTAATAGTGAAACAGGATTATCATAATTAAATTGAGGACGTATCTGATAACCTCCCTGATCATTATATACCCTGTCCGTCGGGTTACGTATAATGGCCTGATGCCATATATAATTATTAAAATCAGTTGGATAATCCTGAACTTTTGAAGATAGATTCACCTTTGTAACCAGTCGATCATTAAACATTGAGTGAGATACATGAATTCTTCCCTGTACTCTTTGGTTATATGATCGTCTGAAAATACCATTAGTACGACGATAGTTTAATGTTGCTCTATAATTTGTATTAGTATTACCACCTGATAGAACAAGGTTATTCTCGGTTCCTACAGGTAATGACTGTCGTAATATTTGATTTGCCCAATCAGTGTTATGACCATAATCAATGAATCCGGCATTATAATTTTTATTTGCTGCACGAATTTGGGCTGCATTCATGAAATTAGGTTTTTTCTTGATCTGCTGAACATTTACATACGTCTGATAACTTATCGTTGGTGGTTGATTACCTTTATGTTGTTTTGTAGAAATAAGTATAACACCGTTTGATCCACGTGATCCATATATAGCAGCCGCTGATCCACCTTTCAATACACTTATTGAAGCAATATTTTGAGGTGATACTGTATTTAGATTCCCCGGTATACCATCTATTAGCACCAACGGACTGGAAGAGGCATATAATGTTGAAGTACCTCGCATCTTTATTTCTGAGGTTGCCGTTGGACTACCACTTGGCTGATTAATAATCAAACCAGCAATTTTACCTTTTATTAATGCAGCCGCATCCTGAGGCGAACTATTTATAAAATCACTGGAACTTACACTCGCTACTGCCCCGGTTACATCCTCTTTCTTTTGGGTACCGTAACCAACTACAACCACTTGTTGACCTTCAACGGTTAGTGAAGTTAATTTCACATTAATCGTTGTACGACCATTTATTGGTACATTCTGAGATTTATACCCTATGTAAGAAAATCGCAAAGTATCATTTATTGCCGGAACCGTTAACTGGTAATTCCCTTTTGTATCGGTTGCCGTACCTTTTGTTGTTCCAAGTACCAAAATATTCACCCCTGGAAGGGCTTCCCCAGTACTTGCATCAATAACTTTACCTTTGATTTGCTGTTGTGCAAAAGCATTG